>JAIXVL010000303.1 GCA_027483045.1 Lysobacteraceae bacterium | reverse complement strand
GACGACGCCATGCGCCGGCCCAAGCACAAGGACGAGAGCGCGCCGATCACCATCGGCGTCGATCCAGCGCGGTTCGGGTCCGACGCCACCGTCATCGCCGTGCGGCAGGGGCGCGACATCATCGCATTGAAGCGCCACCGGGGCGCGGACACGATGGAAGTGGTCGGGCACGTCATCGACGCCATCGAGGAGTACAAGCCAGCCCTCGTGTGCATCGACGAAGGCGGTCTGGGCGCGGGCGTCGTGGACCGCCTCAAGGAGCAGCGGTACAAGATCAGGGGCGTCAACTTCGGCAACAAGGCGCAGAAGCAACTCATGTACGGCAACAAGCGCGCCGAGATGTGGGGCGCCATGCGCGACTGGCTCAAGGACGCGTCGCTGCCTGAGGATCGCTTCCTGAAGACCGACCTGATCGGGCCGCGCGTCAAGCCCGACAGCAAGGGCACGCTGTTCCTCGAAAGCAAGAAGGACATGAAATCGCGCGGGCTGGCATCGCCTGACGCGGCCGACGCCATCGCGCTCACATTTGCCTTCCCAGTGGCCTCACGCGAGTTTCGTGCCGACCGCGTTGACAGAAAGCCCATGCGAGGGTATTCTTCGGCCGGTGTATCTACAAGTTGGATGGGCAGCTAAAGCATGGCCGACAAGCGCAAGTCAGTGTCGCTGGCCGTCGGGCGCGGCGAAAAGCTGCCCGTATCCAAGGGCGCGGGGCTGACGGCCAAGGGCCGAGCCAAGTATAACGCCGCCACGGGCAGCAAACTCAAGGCGCCGGCGCCCAACCCCAAGACCAAGGCCGATGCGGCCCGTAAGAAGTCGTTTTGCGCCCGTATGGGTGCCGTTGCAGCCAAGGCCAAGGACGGCGAACGCGCCCGTGCCAGCCTCAAGCGGTGGAAATGCTCATGAAGCCCGGTCTCTATGCCAACATTCACGCCAAACGCGAGCGCATCAAGGCCGGATCGGGCGAAAAAATGCGCAAACCGGGCACCAAGGGCGCCCCGACCGCCAAGGCGTTCCGCGAGAGCGCCAAAACTGCTAAAAAACCCACCAAGAAAGGCAAATAAATGGCCAAGCCGTTCCTCCGCGTCCGTCTCGACAAGCCGATGGCGGCCAAGCCAGCCCCCAAGACGCCCAAAATCGCACCTAAGGGCGCCGCAAAGCCGGCTCCGAAGCCCATGCCGCTGGTCAAGCCTGCTGCCAAGGCCGCCGCGTCGGCTATCGACCGTGCTAACCGCGCTCAGGCGATGGAAGCCCGTGAGGCCCGCATGGTGGGCGTTGGCGCCAAGTCGCCTGCGGCCAAGATGAAGGCCACTGCGGCCGAAGCCGCGGCTATCGACCGCGCCAACCGCGCGCAGGCCCGCGAAGCGCAGATCATCCGCACCACCGTGCGCGAGCGCACCACGCCGCCGAAGAAGAAGTAAGATGCCGCTCGTCAAATCGACCAGCAAGGCTGCGTTCCGCAAGAATATTAAGGCCGAGATCAAGGCTGGAAAGCCGCAGAAGCAGGCCGTGGCCATCGCCTACAGCGTGAAGCGCCAAGCGGCCAAGAAGGGCAAAAAGTAGCATCATGGCGGACCCCACGGGCATCAATAAGGCGGGTAAGGTCGCCAATATAGGGTCTAACCCTGCCAAATCGTCAGGTGACGACGACAAGATGGCGACCATGCGCAGCCGTCTCCAGATGGCGATGGCGGCCTACGCGGACAGCCGCGAGGACGAGTTGGACGACCTGCGCTTCATGGCAGGCTCGCCCGACAACCAGTGGCAGTGGCCCGCCGACGTGCTCCAGACCCGCGGGGCCGTGCAGGGCCAGACGATCAACGCACGCCCGTGCCTTACGATCAACAAGCTGCCGCAGCACGTCCGCATGGTGACGAACGAGCAGCGCCAGAACCGCCCGTCGGGCAAGGTCATCCCGGCCGACGACAACGCTGACGTGCAGGTCGCTGAGATTTTCAACGGCATCGTGCGGCACATCGAGTACATGTCGGACGCCGACGTGGCCTACGACACGGCCTGCGACAATCAGGTCACCTACGGCGAAGGCTACATCCGCCTGCTGACCGAGTATTGCAACGACGAGACGTTCGATCAGGACATCAAGATCGGCCGCGTGCGCAACGCCTTCAGCGTCTACATGGACCCCACGATCCAAGACCCGTGCGGCGCGGACGCCAAGTGGTGCTTCATCACTGAGGACATCCTCAAGACCGAATACGAAGAGATGTTCCCGGACGCCACGCCGATCAGCACGCTGATGGCGCAGGGCGTCGGCAACGAAAGCATGGCGCAGTGGCTGGTGGAGGACACCATCCGCATCGCGGAGTACTTCTACTACCAGACCGAGCGCGCCACGCTTCACCTTTACCCGGACAACCAGACGGCGTTCCGCGGCACGCCGCAGGACAAGATGCTGTCTGGCATGTTCGGCAAGCCCATCCGCAGCCGTGAGGTGGACCGCAAAAAGGTCATGTGGATGAAGACCAACGGGTTCGACATTCTCGAAGAGCGAGAGTGGCCCGGCAAGTGGATACCCGTCGTTCGCGTCATCGGGAACGAGTGGGAAGTGGAAGGCCGTCTGTACATCTCCGGCCTCGTGCGCAACGCCAAGGACGCGCAGCGCATGTACAACTATTGGACCAGCCAAGAGGCAGAAATGCTCGCGCTGGCGCCCAAGGCACCCTTCATTGGCTATGGCGGCCAGTTCGAAGGGTATGAGATGCAGTGGAAGACCGCCAACACGACCAACTGGCCGTATCTGGAGGTCAATCCCGACGTGACGGATGGCGCGGGTAACGTCCTCCCACTCCCGCAACGCGCGCCGCCGCCGTTGCCTCAGACTGGCCTGATCCAAGCCAAAATGGGGGCTGCTGAAGACATCAAGGGCACCACCGGCCAGTATGACGCTTCGCTGGGCATCGGCGGCAACGAACGGTCCGCCAAGGCCATCGTAGCCCGCGAAAAGCAGGGCGACACTGGCACCTATCACTACGTGGACAATCTTGCCCGCGCGATCCGTCACCTGACCCGTCAGATCGTGGACATCATCCCGAAGATTTACGACACCCAGCGCATCGCCCGCATCATCGGGGTCGATGGCGAAGTCGATATGGTCAAGTTCAACCCGATGCAGCCGGAACCCGTTAAGGAAGTCCGGGACATGCAAACGGGCGCACTGATCGAGAAAATCTACAACCCCGGCGTCGGCACCTACGACGTGATGGTCACGACTGGCCCCGGTTACATGACGAAGCGTCAGGAAGCCCTTGAAGCCAT
>JAIXVL010000174.1 GCA_027483045.1 Lysobacteraceae bacterium | reverse complement strand
CGAACGTCGTGGTGTCGTAGGCGAGCACGTCGAAGGCCTGCGGGTCGCGGGCATTCGATGTGACCCACAGCGTCTTGCCATCCGGGCTCAGGCCAGCGAAGCCAGCCTTGAGCTTGTCGCCAGGCGTGAGGTCACGGAGCGTGCCGTCAGCTTCGCGCAAGTAAACGTGCGTGAGCTCGTTTCCGCCCTTGTCGCCCTGCACCAGCACACGGCCATCCGGCAGGTAGCTCGCGGCGAACACAGCGTCCGTCGTCGACGTGGTCAGCGGCACTGGAGCACCCCCGGCCACCGGCAGCGCGTAGGCGTTGAACACTCCAGTGGCGTCGGAGCTGATCAGCACGGAACGTCCATCCGGCGAAAACGCCAAGCCACCCGACTCGGCAACTCGGAATGCGGTGGTGTCGAAGAATTGGGCGGCCGTGTACTTCGGCACGGCGTCAGCAGAAAAGGCATCGCGCGGTGCAACGGCACCGGCGAGCAGCAGGGTGGCGCAGAACATAGCAGTGGCGCGCATGGGCAGACCTCGTGTGTTCGACAGGCCGCGAGAGCCTAGCGCACCCCAGCCGTGAAGCGCGCGGGCTTCGCAGTACGCCGCGTTCAGTGGGCTCAGGGCGCCGGTAAGGCGGCTTGCGTGCGCAAGGCTTGGGCCACGGCATCGACCTCAGCCACCATCGGCATGTGGCCGCAGCCCGAGAGCATCACCGTGCGCGACGTCGCCAAACCTTCTGCATAGACAGCAGCCGCACTCGGATCGATCACACGATCATCGTCGCACCACAGCAGCAGAACCGGCGCTCGAATCCGGCCCAACAAAGGCTGCACAGCAAACGCTTCTTCACCGCGCATGCGATTCAAGACCGCGACCTCAAAATCATGATCGGCGATGCGGTGCTCAATAAAGGCGCGATCCACCGGCCATGGCACGAAAGGCGGATCCGTGAACACCAAGCCGAGATACGCGTCCAGCGACGAACGATTGTCAACGGCAAAGGGATGACCGCCCTGCAGCACCGCTTTCGCAAACGCGTTCTCTTTGAACGGAACACCCGCAGACGACATCAAGGCCAAGCGCTTCACTTGCTCGGGGTGATTGGCCGCCACCAGCGCTGCGATGTGCCCGCCCATGGAATGCCCGACCAACAAATCCGGCTTGCGCGGCAAGGCCTTTAGCCATGCGCTGATGCGCTCCGATTGCGCGACGACGCCGTAATCGGCATCGGCTCGACGCGTGCTCTCGCCCCAGCCGGGCAAGTCCGGTGCAATCATTCGATACGTGGGTGCCAGCTCGGCCATCAGCGGAAGAAAGTTCTCTTTGCCACCGGTAAAGCCGTGCAGCAACACCACCAGCGGTGCGTCCGCGGGGCCCGCCTCCAATTGCACGATCACATCGCTGCCCACAGCCACACGCGCTTCGTGCGCGCCGGCCTGCCAACGCAGAGCAGCGAAGTAGGCTTCCAGCGCCCACCGCGGATTCACGGCGAGCAACAGCGCAGCGACGGTGGCGACAAACGCCAGCAGCAGAAGTCGCCAACGTCGTGAACGTCGCAGGCGGCTGCGATGAAGCGGGCTAGGCCTCATGCAGAACTCATTTCGGCGTCGCCGCTTTCTCGAGCAATGCCTGCACGCTGCTGCGCGTAATCGGGTGATAACCCGCGCTGGCCTGCGCCAATACCTGCTGCGCGAAGGCCAAGCCCTCCGGTGTTTCGGCCAAGGCTGCGAAGCTCGGCAGAATCAACTTGCGGCGCCCTACTTTGCGCAGGAACTGACCCAGCGCCGGGCGCGCTTCAAAGTACCCGGCACGCACGGTGATCGGGTACCAGCGCTGCGCGATCTCGCCATTCGGCGTGCCGGTAAAGCGGAACGCGCCATCCAGCTCGACCAAACGCTCAGCCGCGATATCGGCGGGCAGGCCTTCAAGGAAGTGCACCCACTGCTGCGTAATCCAACCCGAGGTCTCCAACTCAGCCGCCGCGGTGCGTCGCTTCAGCCAGTCTTCGCGCGCCGCATCGGCTGCGGCCAAACGCTCGGAAGCGGCGGGCGTCGCGGTATCGGGAATGCCCGAGCCAGCAATCCACGCAGCGATCTCGGCTTCGGTCGTCTTGCCCGGGTTCTTGGCGATCAACTCGCGGCGAAGGAATGCAAGGAAGTCGTCACTGGTCACGCTCTGGAACGCATGCTCATCAAACCAGCGACGAAGGAAAGGATCGAACGCCTCGCGCCCATAGCGCAGCTCCAAGAACTGCAAGAACCACTGGCCCTTGATGTAGGCCACATCGGTCAGCGCTTCATCCGGATCGCGGCCGGGTGACGGCGGCAAGGCCAAGACCTGCTGCGCGGGTGCGAGATCAGCAAGTTCCGCACGCAAGCCGGCTTGGCTGATCACGTTTTCGGTTTCGGCTTGCTCGCGACCGTAAAGTTTTTCAACGATGCGGTTCTCGACGTAGCTGGTAAAGCCTTCGTTGAGCCACATGTCTTTCCAGCTGGCATTGGTCACCAAGTTGCCCGACCAGGAATGCGCCAACTCATGCGCAATCAATGAGACCAACGATTTGTCGCCCACGATCACGGTGGGCGTAATGAAGCTCAAGCGCGGATTTTCCATGCCGCCAAACGGAAAACTGGCCGGAAGAATCAGCAGGTCATAACGCTCCCAACGATACGGGCCGTACAGCGCTTCGGTAGCGGCAATCATCTTTTCCGTATCAGCAAACTCGGCCACGGCCTTGTCGAGCATCGGCGCTTCCGCCCACACACCGGCGCGCGGCGAAATCGCCTTGAAGCGGAAATCGCCCACGGCAATCGCCAGCAAATAGCTCGGAATCGGCTGCGCCATCGCAAAGCGGTAATCGCCATCGGCACGCGCTGCCGGATCGTTGTTCGCACTCATCAAGGCCATCAGGCCCGGTGCAGTGCGGATGCGCGCGGTGTACGTGAAGCGCACGCCCGGCGTGTCCTGCAGCGGCACCCAGCTGCGCGCATGGATCGACTGCGACTGACTGAACAGCAGGGGCTTCTTGCCACCTGCGGTCATGGTGGGTGTCATCCACTGCAAGCCCGATGCATCGGGAGATGTGCGATAGCGCAAACGCACCGTGTCGAAGCGCTGCGGCAACGTGATGGTGAGTTTGGTGCCAAAAATCGGGTCGGCGCTGGCCAGCGCGAAATCCAGGTTCTGCCAGCGGCCGTCGCCCTGACGCGCCTGCACTCGCTCAATCGTGAGCGCTCGGGTGTCCAAGACCAAATCGACCGGGCCTGCAGCGGCTGGATCTGCCCACGCAAGGCGATGGTCCACATGACCACGCAGTGTGCGGCTGCCGAAGTCCACACGAAGGTCCAGATCGGACGCGGCGATCTTCACCAGCGCCGGCTGGGCGTAGCTGTGTTCGTCGTTGGCGCGATCAAGCGCCAGTGCCTCTGGCGTCAATGGCGCCAGCGCCAAAAGGATCAGAGCAAGCATCGCACGCATCGGACGGCATCCAACTCGGGAGAGCCCCGAGTTTACTCAAAGCCGGGCGGCGGCGACTTAAGGCGTGACCTAAACCCGATAGCCCGAATGGATGGCGCAGATTCCCGCCGAGAGATTGCGGTAATCGCAACGCTCAAACCCAGCCTCAACCATCATGGCCTTCAACTCGTCCTGGGGTGGGTGCTTGCGAATGCTCTCGGCCAAGTACTGGTAGCTGGCCGAATCATTGGCGAACAGTTGGCCCAAGCGCGGCAGGACTTTGAAGCTGTGGAAGTCATAGACCGGCTTGAACCAGTCCGGCTTCACTTCCGAAAACTCCAGCACCAAGGCGCGGCCACCGACCTTCAACACGCGATGCATGTCGCGCAGGGCCTTGGCTTTGTCGGTCACGTTGCGCAAGCCGAACGCAATGGTCACGAGATCGAAGCTCTTGTCAGGGAAGGGCAAGGCCTCGGCGTTCAACTGCACCCACCGCAGGCCGCGCACCAAGCCACGATCGGTCATGCGGTCGCGGCCCACGCCCAGCATCGCGGCATTGATGTCGCCCACCACCACTTCACCCGTGTCGCCCACGCGCTCATGCAAGAGCGCAGCAATGTCGCCGGTGCCGCCCGCCAGATCGAGCACGCGATCACCGCGCGCCACGCCTGAGGTCGCCACGAAATAGCGCTTCCACACCCGATGCACGCCCAAGCTCATCAGGTCGTTCATCAAGTCGTACTTGCCCGCCACCGAGGAAAACACCTCGCGGACCAGCTTGGCTTTCTCGCCAACCGGCACATCGCGGAAGCCGAAATGGGTGGTGCCGCTGTCGCGTGATTCGTTGTTCATGGGCCGGATTATCGCACTGGTGCCGCGTTCCTGCCCGGCTGCGGGTCTCGCAAACCGCGCCACAAATGCATTCTTACTTTTGCTGGATTTTGGCGTCGGCGACAGTGGTATGACAGTGACACTGGCGCATCCCCGGGGAGCCGCTGCGGTGGGGAGCCGCGCGGGGGGATGACCAGTCTCAGGGGGCCGGGAGTGTGTGGCGACGGTCGCCGCTCCCGGTGCCCCTGTTTCCTTCATTCATCCAAAGGGGATTTTTCAATGAACTCGAAGCACCTGCTCGCGCTCGCGCTGGCGGCCGCCTTGGCCACCCCGGCATTCGCTGCCGAAGTCACCATGGCCTCGGCCACCGCCACCCAATCCGACCACGCCGCCTTGCAAGGGCGAGCGACGTTTGTGGGGGTGGGTCAGGCACCCACGCTCATCCGTTTGTCGGCACCGAATGCGCCGGAGGTCGAGGCCCTGTCCAAGCGGCGCGTGGAACAGCGCATCAATGGCCAGCCGCTCGAGATCGGCTTCGTTCGCGACTTGGACGAAACGGTGGGAGCGCTTAGCGGCGCACGCATCGAACGCATGGGCCGCAGCGGCGTGCTGCGCTTTCAGGTGCACTCCGAACAGGCCAAGGCTCTGCGCCTCGGCTTCGAGTTACAGCGTGCAGGCGCACGCGGCACCTCGGAACGCGATGTCGCCTTACGCAATACGGTCGATCAATTGAGCTTCCGCTTTGGCGATGCCGATGGTGCGTTCGCGCTCGCCGGCGCGCAGATCAGCGTGGACGAAATGGCTTGGTCCCCAGTGATCGAGGGCGACACCATGACGGTCGAAGTCAGTGGCCCGATCGCGGCGCTTCGCAGCCTGAAGCTGCGCCCCATGCAGATCTCGCATTTTGATATCGACCCGGCAGCACCGACGCTCAGTCTCGCCAAGATTGGTGAGAGTGATTCCTGCCAGATCGATGCACGCTGCGTGACCAATGCGCCATCGGGCTACCAGACGGCGGTCGATGCGGTGGCACGCATGGTGTTCACTCAGGGCGGCTCGTCGTACCTGTGCACCGGTACGCTCATCAACAACAGCAATTCGCCGCGCCGCCATCTGTTCTGGTCGGCCAACCACTGCATCAGCACGCAAACGGTGGCGAATACGCTGCAGACCTACTGGTTCTATGAGGCCGCCAGCTGCGGTGGCACAACAGTCGCAACACGCGCCCGCACGCTGACGGGCGGCGCTTTCTTGCGTCACAACAACAACAGTCGCGACACACTGTTGCTTGAGCTGAAGTCAGCACCGCCCAGCGGCGCCACCTATGCCGGCTGGTCCTCATCGGCCATTGGCGCAACCGGTACCGCCATCTGGGGCGTGCACCACCCCTCAGGCGACGTGAAGAAAGTCTCGCGCGGCAGCGTGAACTCGCTCTCCGGGCGCATCGACGGCAAAGGCCCGTTCTATCGCGTGGTCTGGAACTCGGGCGTGACCGAAGGCGGGTCTTCGGGCTCTGCGCTCTACACCGTCACCTCGACGGGCCAGTACCAACTGCGCGGCGGCCTGTACGGCGGTCTGTCGTTCTGCAGCGCACCGCGTGATCCGGATTACTACTCGCGCTTCTCCGACGTGTACAGCAACTTCAGCACTCTGCTCGGCAACTGATGGCAAAGCTCAGCCGCGGTCGAGTCCGGCCGCGGCGAGCGCCGCCTCATAGGCGGCCCAGCGCTGTGCGTACTCGCTGCCGAGTTGATGCAGGTAAGTCCAGCTAAACAATCCCGTGGCATGGCCATCAGTGAAGCGCAACAGCACGGCGTAGTTGCCCACCGGCTCAACGGCGCTGATGTTCACATTCCGCTTGCCGCCCACCAGCACCTTCTGATGCGGGCCGTGGCCTTGTACCTCGGCACTGGGTGATTCCACCCGCAGGTACTCGCAGGGGAGCTTGAAGCTTGCACCGTCATCAAAGCTAACTTCGAGCAGGCGGGAGGCTTGATGGAGCACCAGAGCAGTGGGCCGGGCGTTGGTCGTCACGAAAGAACTCAAAGCAGTGCGAGGCGCGCGATTACAGCACGCCCATCCGGCCTTGGGTTCACGCATCTTTAGCGGCCCCTTCACGTCTCACCGTTCAGGGACTGCAGCAGCGCCTGAACAAGGGTCCGACGCACCGCCGCAAACGCCATCCATGGGACTATTCTCGGGCCTCGGTTCAAACGGGAGACACCGCCATGACGCGTCGCACTGCCGCCGTTCTGTTTTCTCTTGCCGCGCTTGCCGCGCCTCTTTCAGTCTCGGCGTTTGATGAAGCCGTCGTTCGCAACCCTGCCGCTTTAGCCAATGTGCAAAGTGTGTTTGTTGCTCCGGCGGTTTTGGAATTGCCCGAAGGCGCCCATCGTTTTGATCGCCGCAGCGGCGAGCCGCGGGCCGTATCGCCGCGCGATGCCGAATCTAAGGCAGCCGATCTTGTTGCGTTGCTGAAGCGTGGCTTCGCCAAAGACTTCACCTTGGCGAATGCGCCCGGCCCGGGCGTTTTGGTGATCACGCCCACACTGCAGACCTTGGAATCCAGCCGCCCCACTTTGGCTGACTACAACCGCGAACCTGGCCTGTCGCATGAATCGGTGTTTGCCGGCGGCGCCACGCTTTCCGTTCGCATGGAGCGCGATGGCGAAGAAGTGGCCACGCTCAAGGACCGCTATCAGGGCAGTTTCGGTGACGGCAGCATCCGCATTGGCGTGTGGCAAGACACTGACCGCGCGTTCGACATGTGGTCGCGCCAATTGCCGCGTTGGGTCGAGCAGCCGAAAGCCGCTGCGCGCTGATTCAAGGCCCATCGTTTAGCGCAAAGCCCCGGTTCACCGGGGCTTTGTCGTTTCAGGGCTTGCGTTTCGCGCGCGGGTGCGCGGCGTCGTACACCTTAGCCAAGTGCTGAAAATCGAGATGCGTGTAGATCTGCGTGGTGGCGATGT
>JAIXVL010000175.1 GCA_027483045.1 Lysobacteraceae bacterium | reverse complement strand
GCCGGGTCGAGCACGTCGGGGCGGTTGGTGGCCGCGATGACGATCACGCCTTCGCCGCCTTCGAAACCGTCCATCTCGACCAGCATCTGGTTGAGGGTCTGCTCACGCTCATCGTGACCGCCGCCCAAGCCAGCACCGCGATGGCGACCGACAGCGTCGATCTCATCGATGAAGATGATGCAGGGCGCGTGCTTCTTGGCGGTGTCGAACATGTCGCGCACACGGCTCGCACCGACACCGACGAACATCTCGACGAAATCCGAACCGGAGATGCTGAAGAAGGGCACCTTGGCCTCGCCGGCGATGGCACGGGCCAGCAGCGTTTTGCCGGTACCGGGCGGGCCGACCATCAACACACCGCGCGGAATCTTTCCGCCGAGCTTCTGGAACTTGCCCGGATCGCGCAGGAACTCAACGAGCTCACTGACTTCGCCCTTGGCTTCGTCGCAACCCGCCACATCGGCGAACGTGACCTTGATCTGGTCCTCGCTCATCAGCTTGGCCTTCGAACGGCCGAAGCTCATGGCGCCTTTGCCGCCGCCTTGCTGCATCTGGCGCATGAAGTAAATCCACACACCGACAAGCAAGAGCACCGGCAGCAAGCTGAAGAACAGCTGCGTGAGCATGCTGTTCTGCGGCGGCGGCTCTTGGCTGATGTTGACGCCGTAGCGCAGCAGATCGTTCGTCAAGTCGCGATCTTCGGGCTTGTTCGTGACGAACTGCGTGCCGTCTTTCCGCTTCACTTCCGTCGTGACGCGGTCCGCCTTAATGTCAACCGACTCGATGCGACCATCACGCAACTCCGAGATGAAGTCGCTGTATGGCACGTCGCGCGCGGCGGCACTGCCGCTGGAAAAGTTCTGGAACGCCAACGCCAAGACCACGGCGACTACGAGCCAGAGAAGAAGGTTGCGGGCAAGATCATTCATTTCATGGGTCCTTCGCGCCGGCCAATGGCCAGTGCATATACCTCGGCGGATCGCTTGCGCGAGGCCGCAGGCTTGCGGATAACGACGCGATCAAAGCGAGCGCGCAATTGCCGCACGTAATCGTCGAAGCCCTGCCCCATGAACAGCTTGATGAGGAAGGTTCCGCCGCGTTTCAGATGTCCGTCGACGAAGTCGAGAGCGAGCTCCGAAAGGTGCATCGCCCGCGCCTGATCGGCAACGGCCACTCCGCTCATGTTGGGGGCCATGTCGGAGAGCACAAGGTCCACGACATCACTTCCCAACATGGCTTCGAACTTGGACAGTGATTCTGCGTCCCTGAAGTCACCGTGAAGGAAATCGACACCGGCGATCGGCGGCATATCCAGGATGTCCATGGCCACCACCCTGCCCCGGTCGCCCAATTGCTTTCTGGCCACCTGCGACCACCCGCCCGGGGCGGCGCCCAGATCGACGATGGTCATGCCCGGCTTCAGCAGCTGATCGCGCTCCAACAGCTCCTCCAGCTTGAAGGCAGCGCGCGAGCGCAAGCCCTCCGCCTGTGCCTTTTTGACGAAGGGGTCGTTGAAGTGCTCTTTGAGCCAGCGCTGGCTGCTCTTGCTGCGTTTCATGGGGTTCAGGTCGGCGGGGAGCGCCATGATACCCTGCGCGCCCGCGCCGCCCCGGTGCCGAAAGCCCTGTCTCGACCATGTCTACTTCCCTCACTTCGGCGCAAAAGCGCTACCTCCGCGGTCTGGCTCACGAATTGAAGCCCGTCATTCTGGTGGGCGGAAAGGGACTCACTGACGGTCTGGTGGCCGAAACTTTGAGCGCCCTCGAGATCCACGAGCTGATCAAGGTCAAGGTGGCCGCAGAAGACCGCGAAGCGCGCGACCAACTCATCGGCTCGCTCGCGGAGTCGGCCGGCGCCACCCTGGTCACCCGCATCGGTAATGTGGCGGTGCTGTTCCGGGCGCGCGCCGAACAGCCGCTGATCGCCCTGCCCCGTTGAGCCCATGCCGCTGGCGCAAGAACAACCCGATTTTCGCTATGTGCCACGCGGCGTTGATGCGGCGGGCCGCGTCACCCTGAACGACCGTCAGCTGCGCGCGAGTTTCTTTGTTTCGCCCGAGAAGCTCATCGATTCTTGGCCGCCACGCTCCGTTGCCGAAATGACGGCCGACGATGTTGCTGCACTCCTCGCACTGCAGCCTGCTGTAATTCTGTTGGGTACCGGGCCGAAGCTGCGCTTCCCAGCCCCTGCCGTCATGGCGGCTGCGCTGACCAAAGGCGTGGGCATGGAAGTCATGGACAACGCCGCTGCGGCACGCACTTTTTCTGTGCTGGCCAGCGAAGGCCGACGCGTTGTGGCGGCCTTCCTGATCGACGAGAACGCGACTTAGCGTTTTGGCAGGAGCGGCGCCGGATCGACCGGTTTGCCGTTGCGTCGGATCTCGAAATGCAGCATGTCGCGGCTCGTGCCCGTGCGGCCCAATTCAGCAATCTGCTGACCAGCACTCACCGCCGCACCTTCCGCCACCAAGCGACGGCGGTTGTGGCCATACGCCGAAAGCCACTCATCGCTGTGCTTGATGATGATGAGCTCGCCGTAACCCACCAAGCCGGCGCCGGAATAAACCACTGTGCCAGCAGCAGCAGCGCGAACGGGTTGCCCTGCATTGCCGGCAATAGCGATGCCTTGGCGCGCTTTGTCGCCATCAGCGAAACGCGAGACCACTTGGCCATCGGTAGGCCACTGCCACTGGCCACTGCGGAACGTCGTGCTGCCTGCCAGCGCAGGCTGAGCTGGCGCCGGAGCAGGCGCAGGCGCAGGCGCAGGTGCAGGTGCAGGTGCCGACACCACGGGCACAGCTGCAGTCTGCCGAGGCGGCGGCGTCACTGTAGGCGGCACGGTGGTTTGGGCAACAGTGCGGCTCGGGGGTGCCGGGGTCGGCGGCGGGGCGCTCGCGGGGCCACACGGCATCGGCGGTGGCCCGCCCACGGCGGCGCGCTCCACGACACCGCCGGATGTGGGTGCTCGACTCTGCACGGGCCGAGTCGTTGACGCTGTAGTGACCGGCGCACGGGAAGGCGGCGACAGTCGAAGGACTTGCTCGGGGCGGATCACGAAGGGCTCGCTGATGTCATTCCAGCGCGCCAACTCCTTCCAATCGACGCTGTTGCGAAAGGCAATGCCGTAAAGCGTGTCACCCGGCTGCACCAAATACGTCGGGCCTGTGGGGGCTCCTGTAGCTGAAGCCGCGCTTGACGCCGGGCGCGCCATTCGGGACGGTGCCTCTTCACGCACCACGGTGGTTTGCGCACAACCCGCCAACACCATTGCGGCAATCAACAACACCGCATACCGCATCTGCATCACTGAACTCCTGACAAGAGCGGGACAAAAACCACCGCTCCAAGATCTTGCTGTTGAATACCTTCCGGCGTACGGCACATGCGCAGAAGACGCTGCGACGTTGCGCCGCCCACCGGAGCCACCAGTGTTCCGCCCTCGACCAACTGATCGAGCAGAGACGGTTCCAGCGCTGCGCCGCCGGCAGTGACGATGATCGCATCGAAGGGCGCGTGTTCGCTCCAGCCCAAGCGGCCATCGTCGTGCCGCGAACGCACATCCAAGCCCAGTTGCCGCAAGCGGCGGCGCGCTGAGCGCAGCAGTTCATCGATGCGCTCGACGGTGTAGACCTCCATGCCCAAGGTGGCCAGAACGGCCGCCTGATAGCCGCTACCGGTACCGATTTCCAAAACACGCTTTGGAATGCCCTGTTCGATCAAGGCCTCGGTCATGCGCGCAACGACCCACGGTTGCGAGATGGTTTGCCCCAGACCGATCGGCAGCGCGGTGTCTTCGTACGCGCGACTCGCCAGAGCCTCGTCGATGAACTGGTGGCGCGGCAGCGTGCCGATCGCTGACAACACACGTTCGTCTTGGATGCCTTGCTCGCGGAGACGCAGCACAAGGCGATCTCGAGCGCGTTGGCCGGTCATGCCGATGCCGCGCGCTTCGGGCTGCAGCCGCAACTTGGGCGTCATGGGCGATTCAAGGCGCCGGCCAAACCACCCACCCAACCCGCGACCGTTTCCAGCGCCTGATAGCGCGTGAGATCGACATGGATGGGCGTGATCGACACGAAACCACGACGCAGCGCATCGAAATCGGTGCCGGGGCCCGCATCCTGCTCGGGGCCCGCCGGGCCGATCCACCACACTTTACGACCGCGCGGGTCGGTTTGCGGCACGCAGGGCTCGGCGCGATGCCGATGCCCGAGTCGAGTGACTTCGAAGCCTGCGACTTCCGACCAAGGGCGATCCGGCACATTCACATTGAGGATGGTGTCGGCAGGCAGTGGATCGGAAAGCAAACGGCTCACCAGCTCTACGGCCACTCGCGCCGCCGTCTCGAAATGCCGCGCTTGGTGATCGGTGGTTACCAGGGACATGGCAATGGCCGGCAAGCCCAGAAAGCGGCCTTCCATCGCAGCGGCCACGGTGCCGGAATAGATCACGTCATCGCCCAGATTGGCGGCGTTGTTGATTCCGGACACCACGATATCGGGCTGCTCATCCAGCAAGCCGGCCAAGGCCAAATGCACGCAATCCGTCGGGGTGCCCGCGATGCTGAAAACACCTTGGCTCACCGACTTCGCACGAAGCGGCACGTCCAAGGTAAGCGAATTGCTGGCGCCGCTGCGATCGCGATCCGGTGCAACGATCGTCACCGAGTGCCCGGCGGCCCGAAGGCCATCGGCCAAGGCATGAATTCCCGGCGCATCGACGCCGTCGTCGTTACTAACCAGAACGCGCATGGATCACCTGAAAACATCAAGGCGCCATGATAACGGATGCCCGCCGCTATGCCGCGCCGACATCGACTGCGCTAGCCTGCACGCATGACTCGCGCTCGACGCCCCGCAGCGGTGGCTCCCGATGACATCGCCCTGTTCCGCGATGCCATTGGCCCCGTGCGTGTGATCGAAACGCCCATGCCAGCAGTAGAAGCCCTCAAGCCGCAACCCAATACCCGCCGGCACGATGAGGACGAGGCCGAGGCACTACGCGAAACCATGCGCCAGCCGCTGGACGCCATGGCTTATGCCATGGGTGAAGTGCTGGAGTTTCGCCGCGATGAAGTGCCTTCGCGCACGCTGAAACGCCTGAAGCGCGGCGAATTCGCCGTCCAAGACGAACTCGATCTGCACCGAATGCGCGTCGATGATGCGGAAGAAGCCCTGCGGCGCTTTTTGGGCGAGTCACGCCGCCAACAGTTCCCCTGCGTGCGTTTGGTGCACGGCAAGGGCCTCCGATCCGAGTTCGGACCGGTACTCAAGGCGTTGGTGGATCGTGTGCTTCGGCACCGCGGTGATGTCTTGGCCTTCGCCTCAGCGCCCCCCGCGCAGGGCGGTACGGGCGCCACGCTGGTGCTGCTACGCGGTCACTGAGCGTCCGGCTCTGGTTCAGTAGCTTTGGGGGGCCTGTACTGCGGCGGGTGCACCCACTTGATGATGAAACCGCGTTGTTCGGCAATGCGGTTCATCCGCTCGACGTAGGCATAGTCGACGCCATCCTTCTTGGAAGGATCAAACGACTTCTGCTCTGACGCGACCGATGTGCTGCCCCCGGTGCTGGCGCAACCAGCAAGGAAGAGAGCAGAGACAAGACCCAGACTGATCACAGAACGGCTCATGGCGCACCCCGCCCAATCCCGGCCCGCTGCCGGTTTAATGCAGCCTACGCTCGCTTTTCGGTTCGTGCATCTGCCGCTCACTCGCCTTCGGTAATCGCGCCCTCGCCCGTCTCGCCGCACAATTCCGCCAACACGGCGGTCGCATAGCAGCCGGGCGGCAATTGGAACTTCAGCTCGAGGCAATCGTCTGCAGGCCAGCGCCATGCCAGGTGTTCGGGGCGCAGCCTCAGTGAACGGCGCTCCTGCTCCAAACCCGCCTGCTCTAAGCCCTGACACAACACCGGCTCTTCAGCCGCAACGGCCGCTTCCAAAGCCAGCGCTTCGGCCGTGGAACGCAAGGCACCGCGTCCCCAGAGCGGCCCGGTGGGGTGTATGTCGAAGGCTTCGATTCGCGCATGCAACTCCGGTGTTAGCAGCTCGGGGCCGAACACGCTTTTCTTGCCATCGAGCATGAAGACTTCGCCTTCTATGGCTTTGTCCCAAGTTCCCGACAGAACCCGCGCTTCAAGGACGCGATTGAAGAGATCAGAGCGCACCGCGGAAAGCAGCATCGATCGTTGCTCGCGCCCCACCTTTGCACCCGCGAACATGCGACGGGCTTGGCCGACGTTGTCACCGAAACGCCCGAAGCGCTGCACACCAAAGCGATTTGGCACGCCGCGCGATTGAATGGCTGACAAACGTGCTTCGACGGCCACATGCAAGGACTCCGCGCTTGCCGCTGCATCGGCTGCGCCCACGTCACGCAGGGTGAGCGTGAAAGCATTTCCGGCCAAACCACCGCGCGGCAACTTGCGGGAATGCCAATCACTGGAAAGAACGTGCAAACCCTCGCCTTCCAATATCGCCAACTCCGGAGCAACGCGTTTCGGCAAATGCACGGTGAAGCGCTGGCGCGTGATGGCGTGCTTGTCCTTCATTCCGGCAAAGCCAATGGCTACCGGCGCCACTTTGGCCCAACTGCACAAGCGCTGCGCTACATCAGTGGTTGTCAGCTCCCGCTTCTCGATGGACAGCAGCAAGTGTTCGCCGTT
>JAIXVL010000257.1 GCA_027483045.1 Lysobacteraceae bacterium | reverse complement strand
GGTCAGCGAGATCGCGCTCGATGCGTTCCGCGCCCCGTTTCAGCACGTCGCTCGCGCGCACGTCGCGCTCACCGCCGTCGCGCCGCAGGTTGGCCGCATCGAAGGCGCCCACCATGAATTGGCTGACCTGCTCGGCTGCCGCTGCCGCCTCGCGCGCGCGGTCGCGTTCGCGCACCAACTGCGCGGTGAATCCGGCGGCCATAAGCAGGCCGAGGCTCACTGCCGCCGCGCCATTGCGGTAGCGGCGCAGGAACAGTGCAGAGCGTCGGGGCCAGCCGTTGCGCCGGGCCGAGATCGGCAGGTGCCCGCGATACCGCGCGAGGTCCTCGCCGACTGCTGCCACATCCAAGTAGCGTTGGCGCGGGTCGAGCGCGGTGGCCTTGGCGACGATGGCATCGAGGTCGCCTTCTAGGTCCGTTCGCCAGGCCTTCGCATCCCCGCTAGCGAGTTGGCTTGGCGGGCGCACCGGGGTCGCCACATCGGCAGCAGAGCGGCCCGCCGGGGCATCAGCGAGCAGTTCACCCAGCAGCACGCCGAGGGCGAACACGTCGGTGGCGACGCTGGGCTTGTTGCCCGCCAACTGCTCCGGGCTGGCGTAGGCCGGGGTGCAGTAGCCAGTCACAGCACCGACGGAGGCGCTCGCTGGCGTCTCGTTGCCGATCCAGCGTGCGATGCCGAAGTCCAACAACATCGGTTGGCCGTCGGCGCGCACCAGCACGTTCGCCGGCTTGAGGTCGCAATGCACCACCAGCTGCCGATGGGCATAGGACACCGCTTCGCAGAGCCGGTCGAACAGCGCAAGGCGCTGCGCCAGGGTCGGGCGATTCGCTCGCATCCAGACGTCGAGCGGGACGCCGTCGACAAACTCCATCACGAGGAAAGGATGGCCTGCCGGCGTCGTGCCGCCGTCATAGAGGCGCGCTATGCCGGGATGAACAAGGCCGGCCAACACGCCGCGTTCCGCTTCGAGCAGTGCTGCTGCCTCGGTGTCGGCGGGGCGACGCAGGATCTTCAGCGCCACGCGTTGCCGGAACAGCCCGTCGTCGCGCTCGGCGACGAACACGCTGCCCATTCCGCCGCGACCGACCAGTGTGGTCAGCGTCCAATGACCCACGCGGTCGCCCGCCTTCAACTCCTCGCCATCCTGCCGCGCGGCCAGCTCGCGCAAAGGCAACAGGGCTGTCTCGAAGGCTTCGGTTTGTGTGCCGATCAGTGCCAACACCTCGTTGCGAAGGGCGGGGTCTGGCGTTAGCTCGGCGAGGCGGCGGCTCTGTTCCTCTCGCGGCAGGTCGCAAACTGCATGGAAAAGAGTTCGAACCTGACCCCAGTGGGTGGTCACGTCGTTTCGGTCAGTCATTGGAGCGGGGTCTCCGGCTGATGCTTAGCCGACTATGCCAGCGCCCCCGAAGGCCGAAAAGTCAGGGCAGCGGCAGCGTCATCGCGTCCATCACCCGCGGGTCGCGCGCGCCATCGCCGCCGCCCATCGTGTGCCCGCCTCCCTCGAGCGTCATGGCGCGCCAGCCGCCGTCCCAGTCCCAGGTGGTGGCGTGCACCACGAGGCCCGAGAGGTCGGCCGGGTGGCCGAGCGCCGCGGCTGGAAACTCGAATCGAACAATCTTCCGCGCCTTGTTCACGGCGATGCGCGCGCCCGGCACCAGCGGCGTGCCGTCCGCGCTCGCGCTGGCGCCTTCGGCGGTGAACGCGGCATTGCTCCAGCCGTGGGTGCGCAGGCGGACCTGCCAGCGCTGACCCTCGGGCCGGGCGGCGTTCTGGCCCGGCATGGCCGTGGCGCCGTCCGTGCGGCCCGGTAGCGAGAGGAAGACCGAGAAGGCCACGTGGTCGAAGCCGTTCGCCGGGTTCCAGCTGTCCAGCACTTGGCCCATCGTGAATTCGATGGCCAGCGCGCCGCCGGAGCCGAACACCCGCATGCCGCGCAGGTCCATGCTGGCCTGGCCGGCGTAGCTGGGGTCGGTGGGGTAGCGGTAGCGGCCCTCGGGGCCGGCGTCGTCGCCTTCCGGGTCGGCGCCTTCGGCGAGCAGGCTCCAGTCGCGCTCGACACGGAAGCTGCGGCCCGGTGAGGCGAGTCCATCGCCGGCCAGCACCACGACGCGGTGGGTCGCCTTCGGGTCGATGAAGTCATCGGTCGGGACCGTCTCGCGCCAGCGCCCGGCAGCGTCGGCGACCAGGCGCTGCGCGCGCCGCAGGTCGCCGTCCACGACCAGCGTGCCGTCGCGGCCCGCGGGCAACGTGCCCGTGAGCACGAGCGTGTCGCGCACGACCTCGGGCACCGCGTCGAGCGTGGGCACCGCGGCCGAGTCCACGGGCGTCGGTGCGTCAGCCGCCGTTCGCGGTGCAGGCTCGACGCGCCACACCCCGCCGGCGCGGGCCGGCAGTTCGCCGAGCACGCGGCCGTCGGCATTGGCCTGCAGCACCGGGCCGTCGCCTTCGAGGGCGAGCAGGGGCACGAGGCGCACGCCGGGCGGCAGGCCGTCGAGGTCGAGCAGGCGGCGGTCCTCGGCGGTGTTGAGCATCACCACCAGCCGGTCGCCGTCGGTGCTGCCGGCTTCCGCATCGCCCTGCATGGCCCACGCCACCACGCCCGGGCCGGCGCCATCGGCGGCAAGGATCTTCGGCCGTGCGCGCGACAGCGCCGGATGCGCGCGGCGCAGCTGCACCATCGCGGCGATCTGCCGGTACAGCGGGTGCGCGGTATCGAAGTGGTCGCGTCCGCCGCTGCCGAAGCCCGTGGCGAACATCGCGTCGCGTTGGTTGCGGAAACCCTGCTCCGTGCCCTGCCAGAGCACCGGGATGCCCGGCAGCGTCAGCATCGCCAGCAGGGCCTGCTTCAGGGCCGGTTCGCCGGCGCCCGCGAGGAAGCGGTCGACATCGTGGTTGTCGATGAAGGTGGGCATGCGCCACGGGTCGGCGTGCACGGCCAGCGTGCGCTCGATGCGCCAGGCCAACTCGGCCGGCGCATGGCCGCGGGCGAACACATCGCCGAAGGTCCCGTACATCGGGAACTGGATCATCGCCGGGATGCCGCCCTCGAGGCGCTGGTAGGCGTCGATCTTGCGCATCTGCACGTCTTCGAAAGGCTTGTCGATGCCGAAGCCCTCGCCGAACAGGTGGAAACGCGGGTTGCCCTGCGCTGCGGCCACGCGCATCACGCCGGGGGCCTCCGGGTCCTCGGCGTGCAGGAAATCGGGGAAAAAGTCCGCGGGCACGTAGAAGGCGGTATCCACGCGGAACCCGTCCACGCCGACCTGGGTGATCCAGTCGCCGAAGCTCTTCCGCAGCGCGCGCCGCACCGCCGGGCTCTCGGTATCCAGGTCGTCCAGCCCGGCCATCTGGAAGGTCAGTTCCTGCACCTTGTTCGTGTAATCGCGGATCGGCGGGGTCCAGTGGTAGGCCGACAGCGCCCGCTGCGCCGGGTCGTTGGGGTCGTTCTGCGAGAAGGGCCATTGCGTGGGCCGGTCCATGGGCCGGCTACCGCGCGTCCGGCGCCAGGAATGCGCCGGCTCGCCGTCGCGCCAATCGTCGTAGGCGAAGAAGTTGCCCATGTGGTTGACCACGATGTCCTGCACCAGGGTCATGCGCCGCCCGTCCAAGGCTTGCCCCAGCGCCACGTAGTCACCGAGCGTGCCGTAGTGCGCGTCCACCGCCGAGAAATCGCTCGCCCAGTAGCCGTGGTAGCCCGAGAAGCGGGCTTCTTCGTCCCACCACTGGTTGGCCACCGGGGGGGTGATCCACAGCCCCGTGACGCCCAGCCCTTCGATGTAGTCGAGCCGCTGGGTGAGGCCGCGCAGGTCGCCGCCGCTGTACTTGCTGCCGTCCGCCGGGTCGTAAACGCCGGCCCCTTGGTCGTTGTTGGACGGGTCGCCGTCGGCGAAGCGGTCGATCATGGCGAAGTAGAGGATCTGGTCGCGCCAGTCGACCGATTGGGACTTGGGGGCCTCGGCAGCGGCAGAGTTGGTCAAAAGCAAACCCGCCAGCGCCCAAGCCAAGCGGGCGCGCTGCTGCGGGGCAGGGATGGAGTCCACGCGGCGGGCGAAAGTCTTCACATCGGGCGTGAAGGAGGGCATGGCGAGCGTCCTGCGGCGGGTTTGAGCCAGTGTCGCACCGAGTAAAGACGTTAAAAGTCCATGAATACGTATGCAGCAAAGCGCGCGTTTGGAGCCTCAGCACTAACATGAATAAATCGTGACGCGAGCCTGATTCGGGCTGCCACGAATGACCGCGCCGAAAGGCGTTGCTCTATTCCAGCCAGTGTCAGGAGACGGGAATGTTGAATCTCAAGCGCGACATGCTGAGCGTGGCGCTCGCATCGGCCATCATGGCCATGTCAGCCCAGGCGCAAGCCCAGGCCGCCGCCAACGCGGACGAAACGGAAGAAGAAGCGGCCAAGAAGGCCGAGGCGAAGACTCTCGACGCCGTCGAAGTCAAATCCGGCATCGTGGCCGGTATCGAAAACGCCATCGACACCAAGCGTGATGCGTCTTCGATTATCGAAGCGATTTCTGCCGAAGACATCGGCAAGCTGCCCGACATGTCGATTGCCGACTCGCTGGCTCGCCTGCCCGGCGTGACTGCGCAGCGCACTCGTGGTCGCGCCACGGACATCAACATCCGCGGCCTCTCGGGTGACTTCCACACCACCACGCTGAACGGCCGCGAGCAGGTCAGCATGGGCGTCAACCGTGGCGTCGAGTTCGACCAGTACGCTTCCGAGTTGATGAAGCAGGTGGTGGTGTCGAAGACGCCGACCGCCAACCTCGTGGGTCAGGGCCTCACCGGCACCATCGACCTGCAGACCATTCGCCCGCTCGATTTCAGTGAGCGCGTGGTGGCTTTCAACATCCGCGCCGACCAGAACCGCCTTGAGGACTCCAAGCTCAACGGCGAGCGCGGCAGCTTGACCTACATCGACCAGAACGACGCCCGCACCTTGGGTTTGGTCTTGGGCTACGCCTATCAGAACTCGCCGGGCCAATCGAACGGCTGGCGCGCTTGGGGCTATGAAGGCAACGGGCTCATCAGCGGTACCACCATCCAGAGCCGCATCACTGATTCGGTGCGCGAAGGCGTAAACGCCACGTTGGAGTACCGCCCGAATGACGCCCACCGCGGCTCGTTCGACGTGTTCTATTCCACCTTCGATGTCACCACGAATCAGCGCGGCATCGAAATCGGCTTGGGCTGCTGCGGCGGCTACCTCGGCGGCACCTTGGTCAGCTTCAACCCGACGACGGGCGCTTCCAGCTGGACTGGCTCGACCCCGGTGTTCCGTACCGACATCTACGCCAACGAAGATGAGTTGATCTCGTACGGTTGGAACCATGAGTGGACCATCGACGAGAACTGGAAGCTCACCGCTGACCTGAGCCGCTCCACCGCGGCGCGCGATGGCCGCAACTTTGAGAGCAATGCCGGTTTCGCACCGGGCACCAGCACCACGCTCAACCTGACCCTCAATCCGGGTGGTTGGTACGACACGGTGTACGGCATCGACTTCAATAACCCCTCGATCCTGCGCCTGCGCGATATCGGCGGCTGGGGTGGCGACGGCTTCGACAAGCCCTACACCACGGACGACAAGCTGAGCCAGGCCCGCATCGAGCTCGAGCGTAGCTTCGACTCCGGTTGGATCAGCAGCATCGAAGGCGGTCTGAACTACACCACACGCGAGAAAGAGCGCTTTGCGACGGAAGATCGTCTCTGCATCAACTCTTGCTCGCTCAGCAACCAGTCGGCTCCCTATCCGGGTGCTGGTTCGAGCTTCGGCTTCTTCGGCATTCCGTTCCTGCCGACCTTCAATCCGGCCAGCTTCAACTACGCTCGCCTCAACCGCGATGCTGACTTCGGCGGCGCGCGCAAGAGCTTCGGCGTTGAAGAAGACCTGACCACGCTGTACTTCCAGGCCAATCTGTCCGGTGACATGGGCAGCATCCCGGTGCGCGGCAACGTGGGCGTGCAAGTGGTGCGTGCAGACCAGACCGGCTTCGGCCGCGTGACCTACTCGGGTAACAACCTCGGCACGCCGTTCAGCGTCAACAGCACCTACACCGAAGTGCTGCCCAGCTTGAACTTGATCTTTGAACTGCCGAACGAGCAGATCTTCCGCACGGCATTGGGTCGTCAGGCCGCTCGCCCGCGTATGGATGATCTCTCGGCCGGCTTCGGCTACGGCGTCAACCGCACTCCTTCGGGCGGTGGCGGCCCGCGTTGGGAAGCCGGCGGTGGTAACCCCACTCTGCGCCCGTGGATTGCCAATGCGTTTGATGCGTCGTACGAGAAGTACTTCGGCGGCGGTAAGGGCTATGTCTCTGCAGCGTTCTTCTACAAGGACCTGAAGAACTACATCGCTCGTCAGCCGGTGCCCTATGACTTCACGGGCCTGCCGATTCCGAACGATGTCACCACGTTGCCCGCTTCGCGGATCGGTATCTACACCCGTCCGGTCAACGCCAATGGCGGCTTGATGGCCGGTTGGGAATTCGCGGCATCGGTTCCGTTTGGCATGCTCTGGGAGCCGCTTGAAGGCTTCGGTGCACAGGCCAGCTACACCGACACTCGCACGAGCATCGATCCTTCCTTGCTGGGCCTGTCGTCGATCCCCGGTCTGTCGCGCTACACCTCGAACCTCTCCGTCTACTGGGAGCGTTTCGGTTGGGGCGTGCGTGCATCACGTCGCACTCGTTCCTCCTACGTGGGCGAGGGCATCAACGTGTTCTTGGAGCCGGTGTTCCCGACGATTGGTGGCGAGGAAATTGTCGACCTGCAGGTCAGCTACACGGTTCAGGAAGGCGCCCTCAAGGACTTGGGCATCCTGTTCCAGATCGCCAACTTGACCGACGAGCCGTTCACCACCAGCTTCGGCGGTGCACTGCGTCCGGGTCAGTACGAGGACTACGGCAACAACGCCCTCCTCGGTATCAGCTACAAGTTCTAATCGCTTGACCCCAGAGCCCCTGGTCGGCCTCAAGCCGCCAGGGGCTCTTTTTTTGCCTGCTCATCGGGCATAAGGCGCACAAAAAAACGGCAGGCCTAGGCCTGCCGTTTTTCTTTACTGCGTTACGTCGCGTTGCGTTGCGGCTTAGAACTCGTAGCCGATCCGCGTGTAGTACACGCCGCCATTGAAGCCGTAAGGCGTGTGCGCCGGGTACTTGGCGCCCACCACGTCCTGCCACGGGTTCTCATCCGGGTAGTGGTCGAACAGGTTCTGTGCGCCGACGTTGATGAACACGCCGCTGTCGAACTTGTAGCCCACTTCGGCATCCACGATCCAAGCGCTGTCACCGTAGATCGGCAGAGCGTCGGGGCCGGTGATGGCGCCGGTATCGAGGTGATCTTCGAAGAACGAGCCGTAGTAGCTCAGGCGCAAATTGGTGTGCCAGTTGCCGTTCTTGTGGTTGATGTTGAAGTTGCCCTTGGTCTTCGGCAGCGCTTCCTCAAGAATGAAGACGCGAGCATCCGAGGTCACCGCCGGATTGAAGCGATCCACCTTGGTCTCGTTCCAGTTCATGGCCAGAGCAAAGCTGGTGGTACCGCCCCACATGTCCACGTCATGGCTGGCCACCAAATCAACACCGCGCGTCGTGGTGTCGAAGTCATTGGTGAAGAAGCGCACCGTGCTGTACGAGGCCGCATCAGTCACGCCTTGAGCCAACAGAGCTGCACGATCGGCCGGAGTCAGCGTGAAGTTGCCCGACTGCGCAATGCGATCCGTGACCTTGATGCTGTAGAGGTCCAAGGTCACCAGCCACGTGTCTTGGCTGAAGACAAAACCTGCCGACAGGTTTTCCGACTCTTCCGGCTGCAGTTGGCGGCCGCCGAAGCGCTGCGAAATCGGATTGGTGGGCGACAGCGTGGCGGTATCGCGCAACTCGCCACCGATGAACTGGGTCGAGACCTGCGTGACGTTCGATTGGCCCGGCGTTGGTGCGCGGAAGCCTGTGCTGGCTGCGGCACGGAAGGCGATGCTGTCGGTAGCCTGCCAGCGGCCGGTGAGCTTCCAGTTGGCCGTGGAGCCGAAATCATCGAAGTCTTCGTAACGCGCAGCCGCCTGCATCATGAAGTTTTCAGTGAAGTTGGCTTCGCTGTCGATGTAGGCCGACCAGTTCTGGCGAGCGAAGGTGCCCGCCTGCGAGGGCTTGAAGCCCGGGAAGCCGTTCGAGCCGATCAGGAAGCCTTGCGCGGTGAGCGGGCCCACCTCGTAAGACGCGGGATCACCGCTGACCACTTCGAACTCTTCCTCGCGCCATTCCAAACCGGCCGCCAAGTTCATCGGATACGCGGTAAACGAGGTGTCGACCGTCTTCGAGAAATCGGCGTTGAAGTTGGTCTCGGTCTGCTTGTTCGAGCCGGGCTTAAAGCGGCGGTCCGAAGGCTGGCGCGGACCCAGCGACGCGTTGATGGTGTTGAGCAGGTAGAACTCCACTTCGCTCTGGCCGCGCGAGGCCGAGAAGTCGTAGCGAATGCCATTCAGCCACTCGCCCTTGGCGCCGCCCACCAATGCAGTGTCGCGAACAATGCCGCCAAAGCGCGGCGTGAAACCGCCGGGCAGGCTGCGCAGGAAGGTGAAGCAGTTGCTGGGCAGCGCGTTGACTTGGCCGTTGATGGTGCTGAACGGAATCAAGTTGCCCTGAGCATTGCGCAGCGCAATGGTGGGGCAGGCCGCACCGCCGAGGTTGCCGATGGCCAGGGTCTGGCCGCCGTCCAGCGAGTAGACGCCCGAACGCGAGGTGGGGTTGCGGTAGTAAAAGCCGCCGTCCACATCGCGCGAAGCCACGTTGCCGAACAGGTAGTAGTCAACGTTCTCGCCCGACAGGCCGAGGTTGGCCACCGCCTTGAAGTCACGATTAACGTTCGGCGAGCCCCAGGTCTGTGCGGGATTGGGAACGCCCGGGTAGCCGGCCGCCGCCGCTTCGGCAGCATCCGGACGCTGCACGCTGCGCGAGGTCGCTTCGCCATCGCGCCATTCGGCGGTGAACGTCGCAAAGCCGTTCTCGGTGAGCTTAGTGCCCAGCTGAGCAGCGACTTGCCGGTTCTGCCCGTCGCCCTCGTAGGTTTGGCTGTAGAAGGTCTCAGCGCTGCCGCCTTCGGTCAGACGCTTCAAATTGAAGTTGATCACGCCTGCGATGGCGTCCGAGCCGTATTGCGCCGCAGCACCGTCGCGCAACACTTCGACTTGGTCGAGGGCCAGCGAAGGAATGGTCGACACATCCGGGCCCTGCGAGCCATCCGAAAGACCATGACCGAGGAAGGTGATGACCGCCGAGCGGTGGCGGCGCTTGCCGTTTAACAGGACGAGCGTGCTGTCCGGCGGCAGACCACGCAGATTGGCCGGGCGTACCAGGGTGGCGGCGTCGTCGATCGGCACCGTGCTGACCTGGAAGGACGGCACCAAGACGCGCAACTGGTCGAGCACATCGGTCGTGCCCTGATTGTGGAACTGGTCGCCGCTAATGATGTCGATGGGCGCGGCAGAGAGGTTCTCGGAGCGGGGCGCGCCGCGCGAACCGAGCGAAGAGACCACCACAGCATCGAGGGTCTTGGTGTCATCCTCAGCCTTTTGAGCGGCAGGTGCTTGAGCCGCGGCCGAAGTGGCGATGGCGAGCATGCCGAGACCGAGAAGGCCCCGTTGAATGGCGAGTGCCACGGGCGTTTTTGATAAGCGTAGGGTGCTTGCATTTCGCATCGAGTTGTCCCCAAAAGTGGATGGCGGAGGTGCACCGCGCCGGCCAGCCCCTTCCCCCCGGAGCAGGCTCGGCCAAACGCGTCACACATCCTTAACGTAAGCCTCACGTTCTTGCAATCGTTTGCAAACGCATCTGCTTTGCGTGGGGCCGAAGCCAGTCCAAGCGCCGGTGTATGGTTCGCCATCACTCGGGGGAGCATGAAATGGCGCAAAGCAACACGGTCGCGGGTCGCGGCGGCACGAAGCCGATGCTGACGTTCTGGCAAATCTGGAACATGAGCTTCGGCTTTCTTGGCATCCAGTTTGGTTTTGCGCTGCAAGGTGGCTTTGTTTCTCGCATCTTCCAAACGCTCGGTGCAGAGAAAGATGCTTTGCCCTTGCTCTGGATTGCTGCACCCCTGACTGGCTTGCTGGTGCAGCCCATCGTGGGCTACCTGAGCGACCGAACATGGCACCCCATTCTTGGGCGTCGCCGGCCGTACTTCGTGATCGGCGCGATCCTCAGTTCAATCGCTTTGCTATTCATGCCGCACTCGCCTGTGCTGTGGATGGCGGTCGGAACGCTTTGGGTGTTGGATGCGTCCATCAATATCAGCATGGAACCGTTCCGCGCACTGGTCGCCGACAAGCTGCCGGAACAACAGCGCAGCTACGGCTTTGTGATTCAGACGCTCATCATCGGCATCGGCACGTGGGTGGCCAGCAACTTGCCGTGGTTCGTTACGCAGATGGGCGTCAGTAATGAAGCCGCACCCGGCGTGGTGCCGCCTTCGGTGCAGGTGGCGTTCGCGATCGGTGCCTTCGTGTTCTTGGCCTCGGTCTTGGTGTCGGTGCTCACCACGAAAGAGTATCCACCGGAGGATCTCGCCGCCTTCGAAGAAGAAAAACAGCGAGGCCGTTTTGTTCGCGACGTCGTGCACGGCATTGTCCACATGCCGCGCCAAATGCGGCGGATCGGTCTGGTGCAGTTCTTCAGCTGGTTTGCCTTCTTCTCCATGTGGAGCATGGCTACACCGGGTTTGACCGAGCATGTGTTCTCCGCGCCCGCGCCCGTTGCGGGTGCGTACGACATGAGCATTCCCGCGCAAGCTGCTGCCTTCGCAGTCGACAACAAGAGCTTTCAGGACGCCGCTGACTTAGTGGGCGTGGCCATGGGCTGGTATGGCCTGTCGTCGATGTTCGTGGCGCTACTGTTGGCGTTCTATGCCGCTCGCCATCCGTTGAATCGGCGCATGGTGCATGCCGGCGCACTGGTCCTCGGAGGCATCGGCTTTCTGTCCATGTACGTGGTGCCCGCGCCAGAGTTGCTGAAGGTCAGCTTCATTCTGGTCGGTGTGGCTTGGGCGAGCATCTTGTCGATGCCCTATGCGCTGCTTGCAGGCTGTTTGGAAGAAAAGCGCATGGGCCTGTTCATGGGCCTCTTCAACATGTTCATTGTCTTGCCGCAAATCACGGCCGCTTTGTTGCTCGGGCCGGTGGTCAAGCAAGCCTTTGGTAACCATGCGATCTATGCGCTGGTGCTGAGCGGTGTGAGCCTCCTGTTGGCGGCCGTGTTTTTGGTCTGGGTGAAGGAGCATCCTGTCCTCGAGCCGATCCCCGAAGTGGCGTCGCCTTGAGTCGCTCGAGTGCATTGACGCTCACGGTGAACCTGCCGCAGGGTTAGCGCATGGACACCCCACGTCGTCGTCTACTGCAGGGATTGGCCGCTGCCGGCGTGTGGGCGGCCACGCCGCCGCTTCGCGCTCAAGCCACGCAGAGTGCCGTAGGCCCCACGAGCGGCCGCAACACCGTGGTGCAGGGCGCTGAAGCGAAAGCCCTCTTCGATGCGGTGTTTGCGCACTTGCCCGCCGCGCAACGCGCGGTGTTGAACGACCCGCGCCGTGAAGTGCAATTGGCGCTCACGCGTATCGACCGCGACGCCGACGGCAGCCCACGTTTGCGCACGGCCACATGGGGCGTGCAAAGGCAGCGGTGGTTCCCTGCAGCCAGCGTGGTCAAGCTGCCAATGGCCCTCATGTTTGCCGAAGTGCTTGAGGCCGCCGGCCTTGGATTCAACGCACGCAGTGTTTTGGCTTCGGCCCCACGCTCCGGCAACTGGGATGAGAACGACCCACTGGTCGAGCCGGTGTGGAACACCCTGTGGCGCGTGTTGGTCATCAGCGAAAACCCGCCCTTCAACCGCCTGTTCGATTTGCTTGGCCCGGATGCCGTGCATGAGCGCTTGGCGGCACTGGGTTTTGCCGACACTCGTTTGATCGCGCGCTTGGGTTCGCCCGATCCCGCACTGAATCGGCAAACCGTGGCCTCCCGGCTTCAAGCACCCGAGACCGATGCGACGGGGGAGTTGGCGTGGGTGGATCGACGCGTGCAACCCGCTCTGCGTGCCAGCGAGCGGCGCTTCCCGTTTGGTGAAGCGCGCAAAGGCGAAGCGTGGATGGACGATACGGGCCGCGTAATTCCCGGTGCCCGTGATTTCAGTTTCGCCAATTTTCTGCCGATCGAAGACGCGCACGCGATGGTGCGCCGCCTGATTTTCCCCGAGCGCGTGCGCCGTTCACTGCGTTGGAACTTCAGCGAGGCCACGCGCCTGTCCTTGCTGCGCATCACCGGGTTGTTTCCGCGCGAGTCGCCCATTCTGGCCAGCGGCACGCATGCGCCCTTGGCCTTCAACGACGGCTACGCCAAGTTTCTTGTGGTGGGTGACCGCGATGCCGCACCGCAGGGCTTCCGCAGTTTCGGCAAAACCGGCGAAGCCTTCGGGCATCAAAGTGAGACCGCCTTGCTTACCGATGCCGACGGCGACTGCGAAGTGCTGCTTACGGCCAACATCTACGCCAATGCCGATGGTGTGTTGAACGACGACCGCTACGACTACGACACCGTGAGTCGGCCGTTTCTCGCCGCCTTGGGTCGTGCGGCGCTGGCCGCAGAACGCGAAAGACCGCGCCCCCATCGCGCGGGCGCGGTCTTCTTGCCGCGAATGCTGGGGCTGGGCTAAGCCAGCCCTTCTGCACTCAGTACTTCACTGAGCAGCCATAAGGCTGCGTCGTGCCGCGCGCTACCGGACGGTTCGCGGCCAAATCGCCAAGCGCTGCTTCAACGAACTGCGTTGAGCTAGGAATGTCGGAGGCATCGGCACTCGGCGTGGAATCAATGGCGCCGTTGTAGCGCACGATGCCCGCGCCATCGATGACAAACATATGCGGCGTGGTCTTCGCGCCATACGCATTGCCCACCTTGCCGTCATGGTCGAGCAGCAACGCGGCCGGGGTTGATTTCCACTCGGCCAAAATGGCGTTGCCCTTCGCACCATCCACATGACCCTGCTTGCCGGGCGCCGAGGAATTCACGAGCAACCACACCACACCCTTGGTTTCCGCGGCGTCTTGCTGGCGTTGCATGTTGCCTGCGCCGTAGTGCTTCTTCACGAACGGGCACTCGTGATTGAACCACTCGAGCACCACGGTCTTGCCGGCGAAATCCGAAAGCGAATGCGCGGTGCCGTTGCTGTCGGTGAGCGTGAATGCGGGCGCAGCTTGGCCCACAGTAGCGGCGGCAGTGGCGAGCGGTGCGGCAATGCTCAGCGCGACGCCGAGTGCAAGAGAAAGCAAAGACTTCATGGTGTGAACTCCAGGTTGGAAAAGCACAAACGGCGCCTCAGGGGCGGGAAGATCAAGGACGTGAAGGGGAAGGTGCGCGCGCGTCATCACCGGGCACGCTGAACTCGACGCTGCGCATGGCGCCGTCGCGACCGTAAACACCGATAACCCAGCTCACTCGTTCGGGCATACGGTCGAAGGCATCACTGGCGACATGGCGAAAACGCAGCGTGCCATCGCTGCTCAATCGCGTTTCAATGGATTGGGAAGCGACCACCTGCGGCGTGAGGGGAAAGACCTCGATGCGCGCAACGTCTTTCGCCCATGTGGCGTTTTGAATCTGCGCGGCCACGTGCGTGGCATCGCGCCATGCGTGCCCTTGAACGTTGCTCAGCGGCCTGGGAACGCGCGCCAGTGCCTTCTCGAAATCCGCAGCCTGTGCGGAGGCGCGCGGCTTCGCTTCAATCGGCAAGTCGATCGCCAACTGCGCTTCGTCGGGAATACAAATGTCGGCGCAAATCAGCCAACGCGCGCGCAAGCGAAGTGGAAGCCGTTCGCCCACTTTGGCTGAGGCCGGCACGGTCAGCGTGACCGGCAGCAACAGATCATTGCTGTAGCCGAAATTGGTGAGCGGGCCAAACGGCAAGCGCTCCGGGTAGGGCCAACGAATGCCGGACACAGACGTGCCATTCGGCAGCTGCCAATCAAAGCGCGTGGCCAATCCGGAATCACCGGGATTAATCCAGTACGTGTGCCAGCCGGCGTCGTGAACAATGCGCAAACCCAAGTGCAGCGTTTGCCCAGGCTGTACCGCGGCGTGGTCGGCTTGCAGCGTGACACGCGCATGCAGTTGTTGCTGCAGCGCTGCAGAAGAAGAGGTTGAACTCAGCAAGGCCAATGCGGCGGCGAGCGCGGTTGCAGCGGCAGATGCGAGTGTTCGAGCAGGATGCATGGGTGGCGTCAATGCGAGAAGACGCAAGCATCGCGACTTGGCGTGAATCCTGTGTGCAGGCCGAACTCACTCACTGCATACGCCACCGCCACAACATGTGCACGCGAATCGCACACGACGAAAACATGCACTGGCGCACAGTGCGCCCCGTGCACAACGCACGTCCCCCTCATTGGAGAAATTCATGCTTTCGTTCGCACACCGCTCGCTTCTTGCTCTGACTATCGCTGCTTCCGCGACGACCGTCCTCGCCCACAATCACGGCGACAAGGCCGCAGCGCCCGGCACCATCGTGGAAGTGGCTGCTGCAAATCCTGATTTCGAAACCCTCGTCGCTGCCGTCAAGGCCGCTGGCTTGGTCGATACCTTGAATGGAGCAGGCCCGTTCACTGTGTTCGCGCCGACCGACGAAGCCTTCGCCAAATTGCCGCCGGGCACGCTGGAAGACCTGCTGAAGCCGGAGAACAAGGCCAAGTTGGCCGCGATCCTGACCTACCACGTGGTGGCCGGTAAGGTGTTGGCCGCTGATGCGGTGAAGTTGGACAAAGCAACCACGGTCAACGGCGCTGATGCCGACATCAATGTGGAAGGCGGAACGGTCACGATTGATGGCGCGAAGATTGTTGCCACCGCTGTGGCAGCCAGCAATGGCGTGATTCACGTGATCGATACGGTGATGCTGCCGTAAGTTGCTTCAAGCGCTCCGTTCGCGGAGTGCTTCCGCCATGGCCCGCCAGCCTTCCAGCGGCGGGCCAAGGTGTGCAGAAGCAATGTAGTCCTCGTCCAAGGGCATTTCTGCAGCCAATGCGCAGGCAATGTGCGTGATGCCCACCACATCCAAGCCACGCCCCGGCAAACGTGAGGGCGTGTGACGAAACGCCACCGCTTCCACCATCTCCATCGGCAAACCCCACAGAGCGATCAGGCCTGCGCCAAGCAAGGCAACGCGTGGTGCAGCCAACCACAACTCGCCGGGATGCTGCGGTGCGTTGAGCACCGAGCCCGGTAGCAGCGCGCCGATATCAGAAAGAAGCGCAGCACTAGCCGCCAGCGCACCTTCGCGAGGTGTGGCGGCAATGTGCATGGCCAAGCTCGAAGCCAGCAAACTGCGTTGCTCAGTTTTCGCCGATTCCGGGCCGCTGGAGAGTCGACTGAACACCTCGCCTGCCAGCACCAGTTGCGTGATGGTTTGTAGACCGAGATGTTGAACGGCGCCGGCCACATCGTTGATCGTGCGACCACGCGAATACAGTGCGGAGTTGGCGGTGCGCAGCACGCGCGCAGCAAGTGCGGGGTCGCGTTTCAGTGCGGCAATCGCTTCCTCCGCATCAGCGCCGTCATCGGCCATCACCATGCGCAAGCTGAGGTATGTGGCCGGCGACGCGGGAAGTCGATCCACTTGGCCCAACTCGGCGCGCAACGCTGGGTCGCGCAACAAGCTGCGCACGGTCAGCACGCGCCGCACCACGCGCCGCACATCGGTCTCGGAAAACGGTGCAGCGAGCACTTGTTGAACGGCGGTATCGGCAGCCAAACGCTCACCGAGACGCGCGTCAAAACCGGCAGGCAGGGCGAGCACGCGCAAAGCTTCGGGATGCGCTTTTTGCACACGCTGCAGCAAGGTGGCGCCATCCATCGGACCGGGGTCTGGGCCCGTAATCACCGCATCGATGCCGCCCATCGCGGCATCCTCGACCACGTTCTCGGGCTGTGTGGAAGGCATGACGACCCAATCACTGGGCAGGGCTTTCGCCAGCGCCTGGAGTCGATCGTGTTGATCGGGGTGGTCGACCAGCACCACCCGCAGGCTCATTCGTTTTCGGCCAACTTCGCAGCAATGCGCTGCCACTCGGGCAGTTTTTCGCGCAGGCCACTGGCATCAATCCACGTTTCGTCGAGCGGAATACCGTCGACGAGCGCATGGGCCACATGCACGGCACCGGGAATCCAAAAGCCACGTTGGCGGCTGCGTGCGGGCTCAAGGTGGAAGGCCACGCCCTCCACGATGGGCATGGGCAAGCCCCAAAGGCCTAAGAGCCATGCGCCGGCATCGGCGTAGCTGGGTTGGCCGTCTTTGCCATCCGCATTCTTGAAGCCCGGCAGTAGGCGGCCCAATTCGGCGAGCAACGCCGCCGTAGCGGCCATTTCCGCACTGGGGCCTGGCAACAAACGCGAGGCCAACTGCGAAGCAAAAAACGCGCGGCGGCGAATGGCTTCGGCTTCCGGTCCGTTGTTGGCCGACAGCGCTTCTGCGGCCAGCACCACGCGACGCAGTGTGTCGAGGCCCAAGCGCACCACGGCACCCTTCAGATCTGCCACGGGGCGACCGCCGGAGAAGAAAGCGGAGTTGCAGACGCGCAAGACCTTGACGACCAGTGCAGGGTCTTTGGCCAGCATCTGGCCCACTTGATTCGCGCCCACGTTGGGATCGGACAGTGCTTTGGAAATGGCGAGATAGGTGTCGGGCGCGGGCGGCAACTGCGCAATCGCGCCAACTTTTGTTTTCAGCTCGGGGTTGTCGAGTACATCGAGCAACTCGCTAATGCCTTCCACCGCTTCCACCAGCGCGTTGGCCTGCAAGGGCAAGCCAAGATGACGATGCGCGATGTCGAGCGCGGCGGCACTGGGTTCCGAGCCTGGCGGCAGCAAGAGCAGGCGCACGGCTTGCGGATTCTTCTCGCGGGCTTTGCGCAACACATCAATGCCGCGCTGGTCGCTGCCATCCACCGCAATCACATCCACGCTTCGGCTTTCGAGCACGGTCTGTGCGTCGACGCTTTCACCCACCCACTGCACTTCCCAGTCGAGGCCGAGTTCGGTCAGCGTGGCGCTGATGTCGGCGCTTTGCTGCAGCTCTCGACCGGCGATCAGGACAAACATGGGCAACTCCTTGTGGTTTGTTCGGCCTCGGCAAAAACCGCCGGGCTATCGGCGCTCAGGATACGCCCCCGAAAGGCCAACGTCAGATGCCTACGCCACAAAATGCAAACCCCGGCATGAGGCCGGGGTTTGATTTGTTGGTAGGCGGCAGCGCGGGTTTTAGAACGCGGGCTTTTCGCCATCGGGCACGGCATTGAAGCGCTCGATGCCATCCAGAATTTCCTTGATGGCGGCGTCTTTACCTTCCCAGCCTTCCAGCTTGACCCACTTGCCTTTCTCCAAGTCCTTGTAGTGCTCGAAGAAGTGGCCGATGCGCTCCAGCCAGTGGCCAGAGACCTGCGAGATGTCGGTGATGTGCTCGTAGCCCTTGAACACCTTCGGCACCGGCACGGCAACGAGCTTGGTGTCTTCGCCGGCCTCATCGGTCATTTTCAGCATGCCCACGGGGCGGCAGCGGATGACCGAACCAGGCACCAAGGCCAGCGGCAGGATCACCAGCACGTCCACCGGGTCGCCGTCGCCGCACAGCGTGTGCGGCACGTAGCCGTAGTTGCAGGGGTAGCGCATGGGCGTGGACAGGATGCGGTCTACGAAAATCGCGCCCGTCTCTTTGTCCACTTCGTACTTCACCGGCTCCGCATCTTTGGGGATCTCGATGATGACGTTGATTTCGTTCGGCACATCGCGGCCGGTTGGCACGAGGGACAAGCCCATGGCGGTTCCTTTCAGGGGGTACTAGAGGCCGCGGAGGATACACGCCGGGGGCTGAATCCTCACTCGAAAGGGCGTTCGCCGGGCTGGAAACGGGGGTGGGCGGCCCCGGTCGAGCCACCCGTGAGTGGCCATTTGATTTGAGTCACATGGGCCCGGTGCCCTCGGGGACACGCTGGAGGTCAACACGGCGAGCGGGGGCGTCATGAAGTCAGATTCCGTTGGTTCAGCTCGGGAAACATTGGGTCGCGCAGACCTTCTGCAACGCGCGGTGACGGGTGTTGAGGTGGAGTTTCGCGAGGGCGAAACCATCGTCTCGTCTACCGACCCTCAGGGGCGGATCACCTACGTCAACGGTTACTTCATCGAGATCAGTGGCTACGCCGAACGGGAGTTGCTTGGGCAACCGCATCGGCTCATCCGGCACCCCGACATGCCTTCGGCGGCCTTCGCGGACATGTGGGCCACGATCAAGCAAGGCCGACCATGGGTGGGACTGGTCCAAAACCGCTACAAGAACGGCGACCACTACTGGGTCGAGGCCAGCGTCTCGCCGATCTACGATGGCAAAGGCGAGCTGGAAGGCTATGTTTCGGTGCGCCGAAAGCCCACGCGGGCGCGCGTGGACGAAGCCGAACGGGTATATCGCGACATTCGCGAAGGGCGCTTGACCCGATTCGAGATTGAAAATGGTGTCGTCCACGCGCCCAGCTTGTCGCGAGCCTTGAATCCTCTGTGGCGTCTGGGATTGGGCGTGCGCCTGTTTCTGCTGTCGTTCTTCGGTATTGGCCTAGCAGGACTGATGTGGATGCTGTTGGCGCAGGGTGCGTCAACGGAAGTTGTCGCTGCGCTTCTCGCTGCAGGAGCCGGGTTCGCTGCGTACTCCGCGTGGTGGCTGGCGCGCGATGTGGGTGGTCGCTTGGATCAAGCGAAATCGCTTTTCCGGGAAATCGCGGTGGAAAAACACGATGGTCCGGTCGACATTTCTCGCGCAGACGAAGTTGGCTCGGTCCTTCTCGGGCTGAAATCTTTGCAGGTGCGCTTGGAGTTCACCACGCAGCGTTTGCGCCGCGAGGCCGCGCATTCGCAGCGCATCAATCAAGCGCTCGATATGGCAGCCACCAACATCATGGTCGCCGATCGGCGATTGAACGTGGTCTTCGCCAACCGTGCGGTGCTCGACACGTTCCGCAAGCATGAGGCACGAATCGCTACGGTTATGCCGGGGTTTAAGGCCGACGATATCGTGGGCTCGAGCATTGACCGCTTCCACAAAGACCCCTCGCATCAGCGCGGCATGCTCTCTGGAATGAAGTCGCCGCATCGCGGCAGGGTCGTGATTGCCGGACTCGTTTTCGACCTAACGGTGACCCCGGCATTCGGCCATGCGGGCTTGCTGATCGGGTACGTGGTGGAGTGGAAGGATCGGACGCATGAGCTCGAGATCGAGCGCGAAGTGCAGGACGTTGTCGACGCGGCCACGCGCGGCGAGCTAGGCCGTCGCATCGATCTTGAGTCGAAGGACGGGTACATCAAGCAACTGGGTCACGGCATCAATCAGGTGCTAGAAATCTTCGAGGATGTGACGGCAAAACTGCAGGCATTCATGGCCGCGTTGGCGCACGGCGACCTGCGCGTGCGCATGGAGCAACGTTATGCCGGCTCCTTTGGGCAAATGGCGGCTGATGCGAACACAACGGTGGAGGAACTCGCCGATATTGTCGGGCGCATCCAAGAGGCCGTGGGCGTGTTCCGCACCGTGTCGTCCGAGCTTGCGGCGGGCAATGCTGATCTTCAGGAGCGTACAGAGCAGCAAGCAGCAAGCTTGGAAGAAACGGCCTCCTCCATGGAGGAGCTCACCGCGACCGTGCAACAGAATGCTGAGAACGCGCGCTCTGCACGAAAGCTATCTGACGGCGTTGGGCGCATTGCACGAGAGGGTGGCGTGGTCGCCAACGAAGCGGTGCAAGCGATGCAGCAGGTCGCGGAGGCCTCAAAGAAGATCGAAGACATCATCACGGTCATCGATGGCATTGCGTTTCAAACCAATATTCTTGCGCTGAATGCAGCCGTCGAAGCGGCCCGTGCGGGCGAACAAGGCCGCGGCTTCGCTGTCGTGGCTTCGGAAGTTCGCGCGCTTGCTCAACGATCAGCTGCTTCGGCAAAGGAGATCAAGGACCTCATCGCGCACTCTGTTGCGGCGGTGGCTGCAGGTTCGGGCAAGGTCGCGCAGGCAGGCGAGTCGATCCAAATTCTGGTCGGTGAAGTGGCCAAAATGGGTGGCTTGGTTGCAGAGATCAGCGCGGCGAGTGAAGAGCAGGCGCAAGGCATCGGTACGGTGAACCAGACCATCATCCAGCTCGACACAGCGACTCAGCAGAACGCCGCATTGGTGGAAGAGGCCAGTGCCTCAGCGCGCTCACTGGAAGAGCAATCGAACCAATTGGCCGAGGCTGCAGCAAGTTTTCGGCTGAGCTAGGGCGGGAGATTGGCGCGCAGTACATGGGAAAAGAGCCCCGGTTCTTCGGGGCTCTTTGCTTCTCACCCGCAGTCAGATTGTGAGTTCGCTAGATCGTGGGAACACGAAGTGAGGGGTCGAGTGAGAACTCATCAGCGAAGTAATCCATCGCGGCGCGCACTTTCGGTGCGACGTGACGCCGAGAAGGGTAGACCGCAAGAATCGGTTGCGCGGGCGGCTCAAAATCCCTCAGCACCACTGCAAGCCTGCCGCTTTCAATCTCTTGCTCAACGAAGTGCCAAATCGGCACGTAGCCAATGCCCAAGCCTTCCAGCACTGAAGCGCGCACTGCCTCGGTGTTGTTGACGTGGATGGGGCCGCTCACCGGCACACTCAGCGGACCTTCTGGCGTAACGAAAGACCAGTGCGCGCCAGTCAATAGGCGGTCGTAAACGACGCATTCGTGCTGTGCCAGATCACGCGGATGTTCAGGTGTTCCGTGTTGCTTTAGGTACTCCGGCGTCGCCACAACCGCGCGCCGCGTGATGCCGATTCGACGAGCCACCAGTGTGGAGTCTTTCGTCTCGCCAATTCGTATGGCGAGGTCGATGCCTTCGGCGACGAGATCGACAAACGCATCGCCCATCGACAACGCGATGCTGATATCGGGAAATCGCGCTCGAAAGCGCGGCAGACGCGGAATGATGTGCAATCGACCGAATACACCGGAACAGGCAAGACGCAGCACGCCCGTCGGCTTCCCCTTGCGCCGTCCGACGGCGCTTTCTGCCTCTCCAGCAGACTCGAGCGTGCGCTTCGCGTGTTCGTAAAACGTGCGGCCGTCGTCAGTAAGCGTGAGTGCGCGCGTCGTGCGCTGAAACAGCAGGCAGCCGAGATGATCTTCCAGGGCGGCGATTTGTCGCGAAACGGTCGGCTGCGACACGTTCAAGTCGCGCGCAACGGCGGTGAACGATCCGGCTTCTACCGTCCGCACAAAGCTGCCGAAGAGGGCGAGGGTGTCTGACATTCATTCAATATACGCATGAATGTTATCCATTCAAATCCACTTATCGCCGCTCAATGAATCAATCAATGTGCGCTCCACGGACGGCGCAGTCGCGCCGGACGCCACCCAAACGGAGCCACACCATGAACACCATCCAAGTCCCCGCCCGCGAAGACGTTTCGGCCACCAACCAGGCCATCTTTGACCAGCTGAAGTCGAAGCTGGGTTTCGTGCCGAATCTGTATGCCACCTTGGCCCACTCGGAAAACGCACTGGGAAGCTACCTCACCTTCCAGAACGCCAAGTCCAGCATCAGCGGCAAGGCGCGCGAAGTGGTCAATCTGGTCGTAAGCCAAGTCAATGAGTGCGAGTACTGCCTCGCCGCACATACCGCCATCGGCGGCATGGTCGGTTTCAGCGCAGAGCAGATTCTGGAAATTCGCTCGGGTCGTGCCGCATTCGACGTGAAGCTGGATGCCTTGGCCAAGCTGGTGCGCAGCATTGCGCAGAACCGCGGTCGCGCCGATCAGGCCTTGGTCGAGGCGTTCTTCGCTGCTGGTTGGACTCGCGAGAACTTGGTCGACGCCATCGTGGTGGTCGGCGACAAGACGGTGACCAACTACCTGCATTCGACCACCCGCGTGCCCGTGGACTTCCCGGCAGCGCCTGCTCTGCCTGCCGCTCTAGCGGTTGCGGCCTGAGCTTCGTGTCCAACCGCGGTGGCCGCACGTGCTGCGGCCCCGCCGTTGACTCCCTTCTATTCATTACCTGCGAGCAGCGTCCATGAGCCTTTCCAAATCTCTCGAACCCCAACTCAATGACTTCCGAGCCAGCTGGGAGTCCCGCGTCGGCGAAACCATCGCCCGCATGATCGCTGGCGATATTCAGGACCTGCGCGCGACCGGAATTCTCGACCGTGCGGCGAAAGTGAATGACGCCTTCCCGCAAGCAGGCGCTCTTTTGGATGCGCACGGTCGGGCTTTCGATCTCTCTGCGTTGATGGCTCGTAAGCCCGTCATCGTCACGTTCTATCGCGGCGGCTGGTGCCCTTACTGCAACCTGGAGCTGCGTGCCTACCAAGCAGCTCTTGGGGAGATTCATGCCGCCGGTGCCGACCTCGTCGCTATCTCGCCGGAGTTACCGGATCACTCGCTCAACACCGTTGAGAAAAACGACCTGAGATTTACGGTCCTGTCGGATGTTGGCGGTGCGTTGGCCTCTGCCTTGGGGATTCGCTTCACGCTTTCCGACACGGTGCTTCCCTTCTACGAGAAAGCCGGACACGCGTTGCCCGAACGCAACGGTGATGGCTCATGGGCACTGCCGATGCCAGCCACCTTCGTGGTGGAGCGCGGCGGACGCATCGCTGCTGCGTTTATCGAGCCCGACTACCGAGAGCGCCTTGAGCCCATCGAGGCGTTGCGCGCATTGCGTTCGCTCGTCTCATTGAAAGCCGCCTAGGAATCGATCATGGCCGTTTCCGAAGTCCTTTCACCTCCGCGTCAGGCAAGCGATTCCCGGCGCATGGGTTATGCACTCGGCCTAGGTGCGGTGGCCATTTGGGCCTGCTATTTGGCGCTCGCCAAGCGCGGTGTTTCCGGCGGGCTGACGGGCATGGACTTCGCTCTCTTGCGATTCGGCACGGCGGGCTTGGTGATGCTGCCGTGGCTGCTGAAACACGGAATCGGTGATTTGGCTGGCGTGGGTTGGGGCCGCGGCGTGGTGCTTGCGGCCTTCGCTGGGCCGCTGTTTATTCTTTCGGGAGTGGCAGGTTTCGCCTTCGCTCCCTTGGCACACGGTGCATTGGTCCAGCCAGCAACCATCGTCGTTGCGTCCTCGATCTTGGCGGCATGGGTGTTTCGTGACCGACCTGATCGGGCTCGCGTCATCGGCATTGCGGTGATCGTGGCTGGCTTGGTCACCATTGCCGGTCCCTCACTGTGGTCGGGCTCCGCGCATGTGCTGCTCGGAGACGGGCTTTTCGTGCTTGCAGGATTGTTGTGGGCGGCGTTCACCGTGATGACGCGGCACTGGGCAATTCCAGCGCTGCCCGCGACTGCGGCGGTGTCGGTCCTTTCAATGATCGTGATCGTGCCGATCTATTTCGCTACGCAGGATCTTTCGCGGCTGGCTGCGCTGCCGCTTGAGGTGCTCGTTTTGCAAGTGTTGGTGCAAGGCGTGCTGTCTGGCGTGCTTGCCGTGATCCTGTTCACGCGCGCTGTCGAACGACTAGGCCCGGGTCATGCGGCCATCTTTCCCGCCATGGTGCCCGCGGTGGCGGTGCTGGTCGGCATTCCCATTGCCGGCGAATGGCCGAACGCCTGGCAGATGCTTGGTTTGACCTTCGTGACCGCGGGAGTTCTCGTCGCAGTGGGTTTGTTGCGCTGGAACAACTTTGAGCGTGTTTGGGGAGAGGTGAAGCGTCGGGCTTCTTCCCTATCTGTAACCCCCTGACTCCAGCCCGCGAATGACCCTCACGCGCCCCCAACTTCGGAGTAATGCACATGACTACGTCCTTCGCCTCCAGTTGCTCCCGGTGGGATGCGCGCATTGCAAACCACTCTTTTGAACTGATGCTCGAAGCGCTGCCTCGCTCAATGACCCTTCTGGACCGAGACATGGCGACGGTTTGGTCTAATCCGCAGAGTTTGGAGTTGCGGCCTTTGCCCGCGGATACTCTCGCCAGAATGGCCAGGCCGGTTCCCCTCGGCGGTTCTGAAGGCCCCGTGTTTGGACACATTCGGCACGATGAGGTCGATGTGGCGGTGTTGCCGGTTACCGTAGGGAGCATTGTTGTGGCGCAAGCGAACCATGGGATTGCTTCATTGGCGGAGTTGGCCATGCACCGCTTGGTCAGCGCCACTCTGAGGAGTGGTGAACCGGCAGACATCATGCATTCGGCCTTGCGAATCGCTTTGGAAACCTCGGGCTGGCGTTGGGCGGCCATTACGGAGTTCCTCGGCTCCGCAGACGAAGTCGAGGTTCTTTCCTTCGTGGATCGCGAGGTCTCCTTGCTCGATGGTTGGCGCTATGACGTCATCGGCACGCCCTGCCACTCCGTGGTTCGCAGTGAGGACGCCGTGTTTCTTGATCGCATGGGCGAGCGTTTCTGCGAGGAGCCTGCGTTGACCTCGTTGGGCGCTGAGAGCTATGTGGGCATGGTCTACCGAGTGCGTGGTCGTGCTGTGGGTCATGTGTTTCTGATGTCGGATGAGGTCGTCTCGGATCGGCAACGCCGCGAGGCGGAGGCCCTGATTCGCGTGTTCTCTGCGTTCATTGGGCCGCGCCTCGAATTGCTTCGTGCTTACAAGGATCTCGATGCGGCTCGAGACGATGCAAACCGCGATGCGCTCACCGGGCTTGGTAATCGACGGGGTTTTGACGCGGCGATGGCGCGAGTGGGGCGGCTACACCAAAGCGGCGCGCTGACTGACGCGACTTTGGTCATCTTTGATGTCGATGGACTGAAACGGATCAACGACACCGAAGGCCATGCGCGCGGCGATCAGCTGATCGCACGCACTGCGGCGCTTCTCAACGAAATGAGCCGCAGCGACGACTTGTTGTTTCGCTTAGGTGGCGATGAATTTGCCTTGCTCGTCAGTAGTGACGCCAAGCGCTTTCTTGAAGGCTGGGGTGCGCGTCTGTCGAGGCTGGACAAAACCTTGGCCGCGGAGTTTCCCGGCGCCGGCATCAGCGCAGGCGTTGCGCGTCTTTCCGAATCCGCAGGCGATGCAAAGGAATGGCTCACGCTCGCCGACTCGCGCATGTATGCCGAAAAGCAGAACGCACAAAGAGCCCGCTAAGGGCTCTTTGCACGATCCACTTGAAAAGGCTTAGTGGCCTTTCGCTTCAATGCCGAACAGACGATCCAGCGACCAAGCTCCAGGGCCGCGCGACGCCACAAGCAGCAAGGCCACGGCCCAAACGCCATGGGTCGGCCACGCGTCCGGGTAAACGAAGATCTGGATGGTCGCGGTCATGCCGATGAGTGCCAGCGCCGAGAGTCGCGTTGCTAGGCCGAGCATCAAGAGCACGGGAAACACATGCTCACTGATCGCAGCCATCGTGGCAGCGAATTCCGGAGACAACAGCGGAATCTTGTATTCCTCTTGGAACAGAAAGAGCGCGTTCTCGTTCAGCATGAAGCCATCGACCTTGGTTTGGCCGGACTGAAAAAAGATCGCCGCGGGGAACACGCGAGCAGCGAAGAGAAGCGCAGTCTCTGGCAGGCGTCCAAGCAAGCGGTACACCGGTGCCAGCATGCGGCCAAGGACGGAAAGCGAAGCGTCTGACATAGAAATCCTTTATTGCCTAGCGTTGGGGAGCGGGGAAAGAAACGCGTCAAACAGATCGTCGTGTGAGTTATGCACGTCCTCGACCAACAGGCCCAAGGCAAGTGCTCGTGAAAAGGGTTCGGCGCGTTCGGGCTCGCTGAGTACCTCGGCAAGAGGCGCGCCGCTTTGACAAGCCACCAGCAGGGCCTGCAAGTCAGCATCCAGTGGAATCACAGCCACCGCTTGGCCTTGGCGAAACACTAGGCTGGCCTCCGCCTGCCAATCGATGCGCGCGGTGGCGGCTGGGTCGTTCTGTGCAGCCCAAATGCTTCTTGCGGGAAATGCAGAAGCGAAGATGGCGACCGAGGGATGCCAAACAATTCGGCATCGCGCAGCGGTTTCCGCATCAAGGCCCGCGAAGTGCGCTGCTTCCAAGGACAGAACATCAGCGGCGTGATACGCGCGCCGGCGCAAACCATCGAGGCGTGCCACATCGGCGAGATAGGGCAAGGACGCACAGGGCTCGAAGCGTTCGATGAACGCAGGAAACTCGGCGCCATACGCCAGCAAAACGGGATGCCTCGGCGGTGACGAGCGCACCGCATCGATGGCCATGGCCTCGAAGAAATCTTGGCCTACCAAGCGATGGACCGATGGGAATCCCTCGGCAAGCGCGGTGATCAGGCTGCGCACCACGGTGTTGCGGTGAACGTTGAAGCGCTGCTCGGCTTCAGCTGTGGGTGTTGTGGCCAGCAATAGAGCGCCGGGGTGCTGACCTGGATCCAAGAGCAGGGCTGCGGCCATGGATTGCTGCGTGTGATCCATGCTCAGGCTGCCCTGGCCGAGAGGCTTTGCAGCACGTCGCGTGCACGCCGAGCTTCAGTCGCGAGCGTGTTGAACTCCGGCACGTCGGTGTCCCATTCCACCAAGGTGGGCAGGGCGCCGGTGCGCTGTAGAAGCGCGGCATACAGTGACCAAACGTCTTGCCCTACGGCAGAGCCGTGGTCGTCGATGCGTAGTGTCTTTCCGCCGAGGCTTTGTTCGCTATGGCCTGCGAGATGCACTTCGCCAACGGCATGAAGGGGAAAGCGATCTAAGGCCGTCCACGGCGATTCGCCGCGATTGCCTGCGCTCACCACCAGATTGTTTAAGTCGAGCAACAGGCCGCAGCCGCAGCGCGCAGCGAGTTCGCTCAGGAAATCCACTTCCTCCAGCACGGAGCCTGCAAGTGCGAAGTAAGTTGATGGGTTCTCGATCAGGATGCGACGGCGCAGCCGTTCTTGAACGTGTTGCACGTGGTCAACAACACGCGCCAGGGTCGGCTCGTCGTAAGCGATGGGCAGCAAGTCGTTGAAGAAAACGCCGCCATGGCTGGACCATGCCAAATGCTCCGACACGCTGGCAGGCTCGAAGCGCTCGACCACGCCGCACAAGCGCTGTAGATGGCGCGAATCGAGCGGCTCTGCACCACCAATGGACAGGCCAACACCGTGTACCGAGAGCGGAAAGCGCGCACGCGCAGCATCAAGCCGCGCATGCACTGGCCCGCCTGCGCCCATGTAGTTTTCAGCATGGACTTCGATGAAGCCGAGATCGCCGCCCTCGTCCAATAAGGCTGCCAGATGCGCGGGCTTGAAGCCGATGCCGGCTTGCTCGGGCAGCACGTGGGCGGGCATGGGCGACGACCTCGCAAGGTTTGCGATTAGCGCCCAGCAATCGGCGCTAGCGAGCCCTTGCCCTTGGGGGTCTCGATGGCCACGCAGGTACCCGCGGGAACAAGCTTCCAGGCATTGCCCTGGTAGTCCACTTTCGACGTGCCTGCACAGCTGGTGCCGGGGCCCGCAGCGCAGTCGTTTTCGCCCGCCTTGGAAACGCCATAGCACTTTTCTTTGGAGGGCTTGGCTGGCGCGTCTTCAGCCGAAGCAGGCGAGGCAAGGCTGCCAAGCGCGATCGCGCTGGCAAGCGTGAGAGCAAAGGTGGCGCTGAATGAACGACGATCCATGAGGGTTTCCTTTTGGGCGGGTGGGACAACGTTCACCGTACGCAGGGCGAAAGGCCTCGGTTACGCTCCTTGGACGAAAAGTCTGCATTCGGCGACTTTTGGGCGTTTCGGATTGGCAAATCTGACGATGCTGGTCACGGCAGTACCTCATGCTCGCAACCGCCGAGCTCCAGTACCGATGAACCAAACACCTGTGAACTAGCGCAAAGGAAACGATGCTTTCGCCTGTCCCCCTTCGAAATCCTCCCGCTGACCCGGCGGACGCTCTATCTCGTTTACTCAAACTGTTGAACTTCCGCACCCGAGTGTTCTTCTCCGGGCGCTTTTGCGGAGACACTGACTACGATCGGATCAACGTTCCGGCGCAGTTCCACTTCGTTCTTGAAGGTCAGTTGCTGGTCAGTGACGCGCAGACAGGAATATCGCGTGAGGTTTGCGCTCCGGCATTGGTTGCGTTTCCGAGCAGCAATCCGCATCGGCTGGAGGCAAGCCGCTTTGGCGGGTGCCGGCTCCTGTGTTGCTATGTAATGCCGGTGGATGCCGTGTCTGCCGCCCTCGTGCGCGCCCTTCCCAATCCGCTCTATCTTGATCTGAAGCCGCACCCAAGCCTCGCGACACTGAGTGGTTTACTGGCTGCAGAGGCTGCGAGCGGCCTGCCTGGACAAGACGAGGCCATGGCGCTTCATTTGCGTTCCGTCATTTTGGCAGTGATCCGTGTTGCTTTGCGCGAGGGGCACTTGGCGCCCAGCATGCTGCCTGTGCTCACCGACGCACGCTTGGCTCGGGCGATTACGGGCTTCCTCGAGCGCCCGGGTGCGCGGTGGACGATCGCTTCGCTGGCCCGTCTTGCCGGTATGTCGCGCTCTGCTTTCGCGGCAACGTTTACGCGCGTTGCCGGAGCCACGCCTCAGCAGTTTCTCAGTGCGGTGCGTTTCGATCTTGCGGCGCGACTTCTCGATCAAGGCGTGCCCGCGAAAGCCGTGGCGCGTGCAGTCGGTTACGCCTCGTCGTCCTCGTTCGCTCGATCGGTGCGGCAGTCGCGTTCACGTGCGTTGGGCCCGCCGCCGCAATGCGATCAATAATGCGGTGCTCAAACCACTTGGCCAGCGCGTAGAACGCCATGCCCACATAGGCACTTAAGGCGAGCATGCCCAACTGGGCGGCGCCGCCAATCTTCAGTGCATCCCAACCATGCTCGCCGATGAACAAAAGGTTCGCGCGCAGCATGAGGAAAAGATTGATGCTCGCGATGCCGAAAACGCTGAAGCACAGCGCGAGACAGGCAATGACGACGGGCAAAGGCGCATTGCCCAGACGATGCAGGGCCGAGGCGAAGAAGCGATTCACCTGCCCGACTCAATCGGTGGCATGCATTCGAGGCCAGCGATCCACGCGTCATCGACCCATTGAATCAGTGCCGGGACGGCGACTTCCATCGGAAGCGCATTGTCGTCGCTGAGGCAGGCCTCGGCCAGCGACTGTCCTGCGCGTAAGCGCGTCATCAATAGCGCTTCTGCTGCCGCCAAGCTGCGAAAAAACGTTTGTCCATCGCGCCGCCAAAAGGCCACCGGAACCGGCTCAGTGGTGGCGCAATTCAAATCGGAGCCTAGGGTGCTTTGGTCGCGCCACAGCGCAATCGCGGCAGGATCCACCTGGTCGATGGAGAGCGCAGGCGCCCAATGGAAACGCAGCGACGCCCACTGCTCCGGCGATAAAGCCAATAGCGCCTCTCGTTCAACGGGTGTGGCATCGGCAGCATCGAAGGCGCGACGCAGCGCGCCATCGATCATTGCCACGTCAGCGGCGTGCTCAAGGTGTTGCCGTTGTGAGCGCAGCCACTGCGGAAAGTCCGTGCCATACCAGCGCAAGGCACGATCGGTAGGCGCATGCGCCTCCACATAGGCCAAGGCCAGCGTGTCAAAGTCGTCTTCGCCAAGCACGGCCTGCGCGCGCTCGTACACCGATGCGAGGGCTTCGACCAAGCGGCGGCGATAGGCATTGGCGTAAACCGCAAGACGTTGGCTGGCGTTGAATTGAGGTGTCTCGCGGATGTCGCTCGCGGCAAGCTCACTGCCTTGGATAACCGTTCTCAAGAACGTGGCTTGAAGGGCGGCCAGCGCGCTCACGCAGCAGCCTCCATCTGTTCAGTGCTCACCTCGGCAGCGATGGCGCGTGCAATCGAGAGTTCTTCGATGAGTTCCGCCAGCGGTGGAATATGGTCGTCGCGCTCAATCATCGTGGCCCGAGCACCCGCGCACTCAACAAAGCGGCGATAAAGGGCCCAGACCGGATCAACGACCGGCGCATCATGGGTATCGATCAAGTAGCCATCGCGAACGGTGTGGCCCGCAAGGTGCACTTGCTGCACGCGATCCAGCGGCACGCCTTCGATGAAGGCGATGGGATCGAAGCCGTGGTTCACTGCACTGACGTGAATGTTGTTGATGTCGAGCAGCAGAAGGCAATCGGCTTCGCGACACAGCGCGTCCAAGAACTCCCACTCCGACATTTCGGACTCGCGGAACTCCACGTAGCTCGAAACATTCTCCAGAACGAGGCGGCGTCCAAGAATGTCCTGCACTTCGCGAACGCGCGCAGCGACATGCTTTACTGCTTCATCGGTGTAGGGCAGGGGCAGCAGGTCATGGGCATGCAGGCCAGCGTGGCCGCCCCAGCACACATGGTCCGAGACCCAGAGCGGATCGACACGCTGCGCGAGGGACTTCAGACGTTGCAGGTAATCGCGGTCGAGCGGATCACTGCCGCCAATCGAGAGCGTCACACCATGCATCGCCATTGGGTAATCGGCTCGAATACGGTCAAGCCACTGCAGCGGCTTTCCGCCATCGACCATGAAATTCTCGGAGATGATCTCCAGCCAATCGACGTCGCGCTTGGACTCGGCGAAATCAGCGTAATGCTGCGGCCGCAGACCAAGGCCGAAGCCGGGTGACGGTGCAAGCAGTGGCGAGTGCGGGTGGATCAGCATGGTCTTTTACTCAGGCATCAGCCGACCCCGAGGGGTCGGCCGAGCCCAGCAGAAATCAGCGCGCCGCGAGGTCGCCGATGGTGCCGCTCTGGTCCAGGCAGGCTTTGGCGGTCGTGGCCTTGAAGCCCTGGCCCTTGCACTCGGCATTGCCCTTGCAGGCGTGTTCAGTGGTCTTGCAATCGTTCTGGCCTTTGCAAGCGGTGATGCCGTAACAGTGAACGGTATCGCCAGCGGCAATGGCAGCACCGCTGCTGCCAGCCGGTGCTTCTGCGGCGGCGGCAGCGAACGAGGTGGCGAAAGCAGCAGCGAAGGTGGCGACGGAGAGCATGGACTTCATGGCAGTTTCCTTTTCGACTTGGGATTGGGCGGCGGCGCGACCCGGGCGGGCTCGAACCTCGGCGCACACGGGGGGCAGGAGTTGGGCCCTTCGTCGTGCTGCCCTCACCTTACGTACACAGCACCACAGCGGTTACAGGGTTTGGACGAAATGCCTGCGAATGGCGACGGCTTGACGCAGGATCCTTTGTGCGCCGCCCGCCGTGGGATCATGTCGGCCTTCCACGGCCCCACCGACACGCGCCGCATGCTTCGACTGACCGATATCACTTTGCCGCTGGACCACGCCGACACCGCGCTTGATGAAGCCGTGCGTGCGCGCTTGAAGCTTCAGCCCGGGGCGGTGCGGTCGCTCACCGTGGCCAAGCGCAGCTACGACGCCCGCAAGCGTGGCCACATTGTCTTGATCTATTCGGTGGATGTGGATATCGCCGATGAGGCTGCGGTGCTGAAGCGCGTGGCCGCGGAGACAGCGCCGAACCGCGTCAAGGTGACCCCGACGCCCGATACGACTTACCGCTTTATCGCCAAGCCTGCGCCGAACCAAGCGCTGCGTCCTATCGTCGTCGGTATGGGCCCCTGTGGCCTGTTCGCGGCCTTGGTGTTGGCGCAAATGGGCCTGCGACCGATCGTTCTGGAGCGCGGCAAAAAGGTGCGCGAACGTACCGTGGACACATTCGGACTGTGGCGGAAGAAAGTGCTGAACCCTGAGTCGAACGTGCAGTACGGCGAGGGCGGTGCGGGCACGTTTTCCGACGGCAAGCTCTACAGCCAGATCAGCGACAAGCGCCACCTGGGCCGCAAGGTGCTGGACGAATTTGTGAAAGCGGGTGCGCCCGACGAGATCCTCTACGTCAGCAAGCCGCATATCGGCACCTTTCGCCTGGTGTCGATGGTGGAGCACATGCGTGGCGTCATCGAAAGCTTGGGTGGCGAAATCCGTTTCTCGCAGCGTGTGGACGATCTGCTGATCGACGTGGACGCCGATGACGTGCGCCACCTACGCGGCGTGGTGTTGGCCAGCGGCGAAACCCTGCGCGCCGATCACGTGGTGATGGCCTTGGGTCACAGCGCGCGCGACAGCTTCGCCATGCTGCATGCGCGTGGCGTCTACATGGAGGCGAAGCCCTTTTCGATTGGCTTCCGCATCGAGCATCCGCAGTCCGTGATCGATCAGGCGCGTTTCGGGCCGCAGGCCGGGCACGCGCTGCTGGGCGCGGCCGATTACAAGTTGGTGCATCACTGCCGCAACGGGCGTTCGGTCTACAGCTTCTGCATGTGCCCTGGCGGCACCGTTGTGGCCGCTGCCAGCGAGCCCGGACGCGTGGTCACCAATGGCATGAGCCAGTATTCGCGCAACGAGCGCAACGCCAACGCCGCGATTGTGGTGGGCATCACTCCCGAGGATTTCGTCGAGCACGATTCGAGCGGCAGCCCGCTGGCGGGCATCGCGCTGCAGCGGCATTGGGAAGAAATCGCGTTCAAGCTTGGCGGTGAAACCTACGAAGCGCCGGCGCAGAAGGTCGGCGACTTTATCGCCGGCACGCCATCGGACGCGCTTGGTGCGGTGGTGAATTCGTACACACCGGGTGTTCGCTTGGGCGATCTCTCCACGGCCCTGCCGCGTTACGCCATCGACGCCATTCGTGAGGCGCTGCCGGCCTTCGGCAAGCAGATCAAGGGTTTCGATATGTCCGATGCGCTGCTCACCGGTGTCGAAACCCGCACTTCATCGCCCGTGCGCCTCACGCGCGGCGACGACGGCCAAAGCCTCAACACGCGCGGCCTGTTCCCGGCGGGCGAAGGTGCGGGTTATGCCGGTGGCATTCTTTCCGCGGGTGTGGATGGCATTCGCGCGGCGGAATGGGTGGCCGAGGCGATGATGGAAGCAGGCACCGCACTGCCGACCTGAAACATCGACGGTGTCGTTGTTTCGCTAAGCGCCGCGGGCATGATGGGATTCAGCAAGAATTTCACCTGGGAGAGCGTCATGAGTCGCAGTAAGCCCCGATCTTTCCGCGCCATCGTCGCGTTGCTGGCGATTGTCATGGCGAGCGCAGCGAGCGCAGACGCGATCGACGATCTCGTCAAAGCGGAACTGGCGTCGAGCAAGACACCGGGCATTGCGGTGCTGGTGATGCGCGACGGCAAGGTGCTCAAGGAGCAGGGCTATGGGTACGCCAACCTTGAGCACCGGGTGCCGGTCACGCCCGAGACGATCTTCCAATCCGGGTCGACGGCCAAGCAGTTCACTGCCGCCGGCATCCTGCTCCTCGCGGAGGAGGGCAAGCTCAGCCTTGACGACCGTCTCTCACGTCACTTCCCCGATGGGCCGGCGAGCTGGCACCGCATCACCATCCGGCACCTTCTTACCCATACCTCGGGCCTGCGCGACTACGGCGACGAATTCGACTACCGCAAGGACTACACGGAGGCCGAGCTCCTTGCGGTGATGAAGACGCTCCCGCTCGACTTCGAGCCCGGCTCGCAGTGGAGCTATTCGAACAGCGGGTATCTGGTCCTTGGCCTGCTGACCTCGAAGCTCTCCGGCATGCACTGGAGCGACTACCAGGCCGAGAAGATCTTCAAGCCCTTGGGCATGCGGACGACGAAAGTCATCAGCGAGAAGGATCTGGTTGCGCATCGCGCCGCGGGGTATCAGCTCGACGACGACGGCGCCATCGTCAATCAGGATTGGATCGCGCCCAGCTTCAACCGCCTTGCGGACGGCGCGCTCTACTTTTCGCTTCGCGACCTCGGCGCGTGGGAGCGCGCCCTAAATCAGCGCGTTCTGCTGAGCGACGCGCACTACACGGATTGGTGGACTCCAGTGCGCCTGAGCAGCGGCGCCAGCGTCCCTTATGGCTTCGGTTGGGGTTTCGGCGAACAGCGCGGACAGCCGGTGATCCAACACGGAGGCTCGTGGCAGGGCTTCCGCGCCACGGTCACACGCTACCCGTCGCAGAAGTTGGCGGTGTTCGTGCTGGCCAACGCGGCGCATGCGCAGCCCGAGGCGCTCTCGCACGCGATTGCCGGGCTGGTTGACACCTCGCTTGCGCAGCGTCCGAAGGCCACAGTGCAACCGAGCGGCGAGGATGCAGGCCTCGCCGACTCGCTCCGCGACGTGCTCTCCGCCTGGGCAAGCTATGGCTCAAGTGAGCACATGGCGCCCGAGATGGCCGCCATCGCGTCGGGGAGTGTCCGCGAAGCCAGCGACCGCCTGCGCGTGGCCAGGCACTTGAGCGCGGCGAAGTCCGTCACGATCATCGGCGGCGACGCGCTATCCGATGCGGCGATGGATCTACTCGACGATCGTTCCGTGCGCGCCGTTGACGCACTTCTCGACACGGGCACTGAGCGATACATGTACCGATTCCGCATCGACGATCAGGATCGTGTCGTCGACTTCTCGCGCCGACCGCGCTGATGCTGGCTCCATGAAAAACGAAGCCCCGGTCTCCCGGGGCTTCGCCTTTTTGTGCAGATGACGCCGAGTCCTCAGATCAGAGCAGCGGCACCAGCAGCAAGGCCACGATGTTGATGATCTTGATCAGCGGGTTGATGGCCGGGCCGGCGGTGTCCTTGTAGGGATCACCCACGGTGTCGCCGGTTACTGCGGCTTTGTGGGCCTCAGAGCCCTTGCCGCCGTGATGGCCTTCTTCGATGTACTTCTTGGCGTTGTCCCACGCGCCGCCGCCGGTGCACATCGAGATCGCCACGAACAGGCCGGTCACGATGGTGCCCATCAGCAAGCCGCCGAGTGCCGCCGGGCCGAGCACGAGGCCGACGATGATCGGGATGAACAGCGGCAGCATCGACGGCACGATCATTTCGCGGATCGCCGACTTGGTCAGCAGGTCCACCGCCTTGTCGTACTGAGGCTTGCCGGTGCCTTCCATGATGCCGGGGATCTCGCGGAACTGACGGCGCACTTCTTCCACCACCGCACCGGCTGCGCGACCCACGGCCTGCATGGCGTACGCGCCGAACAAGTAGGGAATCAAGCCGCCGATCAGCAGGCCGATCAGCACTTCCGGCTTGTCGATGGAGAAGTCGATGACGTCCTGACCAAACTTCTCATCCAGCTTGTGTGCGTAATCGGCAAACAGCACGAGCGCGGCAAGGCCTGCCGAACCAATCGCATAGCCCTTGGTGACGGCCTTGGTGGTGTTGCCCACGGCGTCGAGTGCATCGGTGGTCTTGCGGATTTCCTTGTCCAGCCCCGACATCTCGGCGATGCCGCCCGCGTTGTCGGTGATGGGGCCGTAGGCGTCGAGTGCCACGATCACGCCGGCCATCGAGAGCATGGCCGTTGCCGCCACCGCAATGCCCATCAATCCGGCGAGCGCGTAGCAGGTGTAGATGGCCAAGGCGACGACAAGCACCGGCGCTGCGGTCGACTTCATCGACACCGCCAAGCCTGCAATCACGTTGGTGCCGTGGCCAGTTTCCGAAGCCTTAGCAATCTGCTGCACGGGGCCGTATTCGGTGGCGGTGTAGTACTCGGTGATTACGACCAAAGCAGCCGTCAGCACCAAGCCCACCATCGCACACAGGAAGATCTGCACGGTGTTCACCGCGATCATCGCGTCGGTGACGAACCAGAAGCCCACCGCCGACAACAGGCCTGCGACGATCAGTCCCTTGTACCGCGCCTTCATGATCTTGCCGTCGCTGCCCACCTTCACGAAGAAGGTGCCGACGATGGAGGCCACGATCGACACCGCGCCCAGAATCAGCGGGTACATGACGCCGCCAAAGCCATAGGTGCTGAACATGATTCCGGCAATCAGCATGGCCGCGATGATGGTGACCGCATAGGTTTCGAACAGGTCAGCCGCCATGCCCGCGCAGTCGTCCACGTTGTCGCCCACGTTATCGGCGATCACCGCTGGGTTGCGCGGGTCATCCTCGGGGATGCCGGCTTCCACCTTGCCCACCAAATCGGCGCCCACATCAGCGCCCTTGGTGAAGATGCCGCCGCCCAATCGCGCGAAGATCGAGATCAGCGAGCTACCGAACGCCAAGCCAATCATCGGCTGCAGCGCGGCCTTGATCGCGGCTTCGTCATTCACCGCGCCGCCCACGAACCAGAAATAGCCGGCCACGCCCAAGAGGCCCAAGCCCACCACCAACATGCCGGTGATGGCGCCGCCGCGGAAGCTCACATCGAGTGCCGCATTCAAGCTCTTGGTGGCTGCCTGCGTTGTGCGCACATTGGCGCGCACCGACACGAACATGCCAATAAAGCCGGCCAGACCTGAAAGAATCGCGCCGATCGCAAAGCCGATGGCCGTTTGCCAGCCCAGTGCGGGCACAAAACCGATCACCAGAAAAAGCACCACGCCCACGACAGCAATACTCATGTACTGCCGCCGCAGATACGCTCCCGCACCTTCTTGGATGGCCGCAGCAATCTGCTGCATGCGTTCGTTGCCGGCTGGCTGCGCCATGATCCAGCGCGATGCCAAAACACCGTAAAGCACCGCGAGCGCCGCGCAGGCGATGGCGATCTGAATTCCGTATTGCTCCAACATCCTTACCTCCCCCAAGACTTCGGATTTGAACTGCAGATATGCAAAGGCGGCCAGAGGGCCGCCTCAACCCGAGTATTGCCGAAGGGGAGTCCGGACGCCATCACGTCCGCGGAAAGCGATGCCGCAGTGCAGCAGGGGTTTTGTGCGCAGCGTTACCAGCGCAGCAAACGCTGGCCCACGAATTGAGTGATCAGCGTGGTGGACGCAATGGCTGCGCCGTATACCAGCAGCAGATAGCCCGGCTGATCGGTGGGGCAATGGAAGGCATAGGCCACGGCGCCCACGCCAGCAGCGGCCATGCCCGCGGCTCGCGCGGCACGAGCCGGCTCGGCTGGGGCCGCGCGTTGCAGCAAAACGATCAGCGCGATGGCGGGCACCACCGACAGCACAGGGATCATGCCCAAGCACCAGAACACGCTCGGCGACCAAAACAGCTCGGCGCGCGCTCCGGCGGGCGCGCTCAACACGGTTACCAGAGTGGCAGCCACGGCCCAGAGCGGGCCTGCCCAACGAAGTCCGGCCTGCCAGCCGCCCTCGCGACCAGGAATGCCCGCGCGGTGCGCCCACAGCAAGCCGCTGGCGGCGAACAAGCCAAGAATGCCGAGCTTCTGCCAGAACATGGGCTGTGCCATCACCGACTGCAAATCCGCACGCGGACCAAGCAGCAAAAGCATCAATGCGAATGCACTGGCTACGGCCACGGACAGGGCTAAGGTCCATTCCAAAAGCGGTCGCGGTCGCGCCATGGCTTCCGGGTGTCGAGCAAGCAGGGCAATGAGTTCTTCAGTCTTCATGAGGTGGTTCCCTCCGCAGCAAGATGTTTAGCGAGGGACTTGAGCCCGCGGTGGATGCCGATTTTCACGGCAGAAACGGAAAGGCCCGTGGTTGCTGCGGCCTCAATCACCGAGCGCCCCTCGAGCTTCACCAGTTCAATCGGGCGGCGCTGCTTTTCGGGAAGGCGCGCCAGCAAGACATCAAGGTCAGCTGCAGAGGTGGCCTCGCTGCGTTCCTCTTCGTCAGGAAATTCGTGCGTCTCGGACAACAGGTCCAAGCTCAGTTCGCGCCCCGGTTGGCGCCGGCGCAGCAAGTCGATCAGCTTGTAGCGCGCCACGGCGTACATCCATGGCTCAAACAGTTGGTCGGCATCGTAGGTGTGAGCCTTGAGATGCAGGGCCAAAAGACACTCCTGCACCAGGTCTTCCGCATCCGCCACCATGGCCGGCGCCATGCGCTGCAGCCGCGTTGCCAAGAAACGCCGCATCAATACGGCACAGCCTTTCAATGCGATTTCGTAGCGCTTGCTATCACCGGCCAAACCCGCCAGAAAATCCGGTCCAAGCGAAGGTTCCGTCGCTTTGGCGGCAGCGCTTTGCATGGTGGTTGATGCAATCCTTCGGACAGGTGCCGCAGTGTCGCCGAAAACCTCGGCAGACAGCCAAGTCGTCGCTAGCGGCAGTGCAGTCATGGGCCATGGCTCGGTTGGGGACACCCCCTATTCGTTGCCGGGCCCGTTTCGGTTACACCGCCCTGATGGAGCGCGACAGGAAATCCGAGGCGAAGCGCTTGGCCTCCACCGGACGGCCCAAGTGGTAGCCCTGCAACAGATCGCAGCTGCGCTCGAGCAGGTAGCGCGCTTGATCTTCGGTTTCCACGCCCTCGGCGACCACCGTCAGGCCGAAGTGGCGGCCCATGGCCAGGATGGCATCGACAATCGCTGCGTCATTGGCGTCGGTGCCCAGATCGCGCACGAAGCCCTTGTCGATCTTCAGCCCGTCAGCGGGCAGCCGCTTCAAATAGGCCATCGACGAGTAGCCGGTGCCGAAGTCGTCGATGTAGAAGCGCACCCCGCGAGCACGCAGCGACTGCATGCGCAGAATGGCTGAATCGATATCGCCCAGCACCACGCCTTCGGTGATTTCCAAAACCAGTTGCGAGGGCGGCACTTCGAACTCGTGCAGCAGCCCAATCAACCAGTCTTCAAAGCCCTGCTGCCGGAATTGTCGTGGGCTGATGTTCACGCTGATGTACTGCTGCGGATGCAGGGCGCCCTCACGCCGCCAGTCGCGTACTTGGCGCAGCACATGGCGCATCACCCAGTCACCAAGCGGAATGATGAGCCCGGATTCTTCACACAGCGGAATGAACTGCACGGGTGAGACCGGGCCGCGTGTGGGGTGGTTCCAGCGCACCAAGGCTTCGGCACCGCGCAGCGTTCCCAATCCGTCAATCAAGGGCTGGTAGGCCACGTCGAGCGTGTTCTCGACCAAGGCTTGGCGAAGATCAGTCTCGAGTGCATGGCGCTGTTCAGTGGCCTCCAACAAATCACGTTGGAAGAAGCTGATGCAATTGCGGCCCTCAGTTTTTGCCTGATACATCGCTGTATCGGCGTGCTTGATCAGATTCTCCGGGCTGGTGGCATCGTCGGGGAACAAAGCCACGCCAATGCTGGCGCTCAGTCGGAAAACTTCGCCGCGTACAACAATTGGCTCGGCCACTGCCGCGCGAAGCTTCTCTGCAGCAACCAGTGCATTCGACGTTGCGCGTTCGCGCAATTCACCAAGCATCGGAAGCACAGCAACGAATTCATCGCCGCCCAAGCGAGCCACCAAATCAATTTCGCGGAGACATTGGCGGAGGCGGCGAGCCACTTCCATCAACACCGCATCTCCGATGCTGTGTCCGCGCGCATCATTGAGCGTCTTGAAGTGATCCAGGTCGATAAACATCATCGCGCCCTGCGTGCCGCTGCGATCGGCCACTGCCAGCTCATGGGCCAAACGCTGAAACAGCAAGCGGCGATTGGGCAGGTTGGTCAGCGCATCGTGATTGGCCAGATGATCGGCTGCCGCTTCTGCACGTAGGCGCGCAGCAATGTCGGCTTGCAGCTCGGTGTTGGCGTCGGCCAAGTCGCGGTAGGCCGTCTGCAAGCTGGAGCGCATCTTCTCCAGCGCGTCGATCACGCGGTCGATTTCGTCGCCGGGCCCCTTGCTGCGTGGTCGGATTCGAAAGCTGCCGAGTTCGTCGCGCACGTCGAAGCGCTCGGCGGCGGTTGCTAAAGCAGACAAGTGACGCGTCACGATCTGCCGCGCCATCAACATCAGCACCAGAATGATGAGAAGAACGATGCCGCCCTGAGTGAGCAAGATGCTGGACGCGCGCTCCACTGATCGTTTGCGCAACGCCGCGGCGTCCACTTCGATGAGAAGGGTGCCCAAATCGGCGTTCTCGCCGTCGCGCCGGTAGGTCAGGGGCAGGCGCTCAATGCGCCGCCCTTCCACGCCATCGCTGCCCACACGAGCGCGCAGTGCACCATCGCTTCCGTCGGCGGCACGTTCGCGGACTTCGACGGCGGCCACGTAAGGGCGTTGACGAATGCCGTCCAACTGCAGGCGCAGCTGGGCGTCGTCGTAATTCCAAAGACTGAGCGCGATGGGGTCGAGGCTGCCCCGACCGATGCGATCAATGTCGGCTTGAAGTTCAGCAAGGTCGGCGCGGTAGTTACTCCAAACCTCAATGCCGGCGACGCCGAAGGTGATGACGGCGCTTGCTGCAAGTACAGAAGCCAGTAGGCGTGCGCCGATGCCATTGGCAAATGTCCGCACGCGTTGCGCCATGCTGTGCTTCGGCGTTTCGTGCGCGCTCATTCCTGCCGGTCACTCCCCCTGCGGTTATTCGAAGCATAGACCGGCAAGCGGCGGGGATCACCCGCCACGAGCAGGCCGTGGACTCACTTTGACCAAGCCGGCAGGGTTTTCGGCAGCAGCGGCAGGGTGGGGCGCACGAAAGCGGGCAGGCCGTCCTTGCCGTACGGCGGCGGTGCTTCGCCGCGAATCAGCGGCTCCAGGTAGGTGCGGCAGGCCTCGGTGATGCCAAAGCCATCCTTGCGGATGAAGGCCTTCGGCATGGTCTTCTCGTGGTTCGCGATCTCCGAGAGCGGGTGCGGCACGATCTTCCAGCGGTAGGGCTTGTCGCTGGTGCGCTGGATGGTCGGCATCACGCCATTTTTCCCTGCCAGGGCCAACTCCACGGCTGCCTTGCCGACTGCCATCGCTTGCTGCAAGTCGGTCTTGCTGGCGATGTGGCGGGCCGAGCGCTGCAGGTAGTCGGGCACGGTCCAGTGCACCTTCACACCCAGCTTGTCCTTGCACAGCGCGGCCAGCATCGGGCCGACGCCGCCGAGCTGCGAATGCCCGAAGGCGTCCTTGCCGCCCGCTTCAGCCACAAAGCGGCCATCGGCATGCCGGATGCCCTCCGAAACCACAACCACGCAGTAGCCGACCTTCTTCACGATGGCCTGCACCTTGGCCAGGAAAGCGGCTTCGTCGAAGGCGTTCTCGGGGAACAGGATCACGTGCGGGGCCTGGTCCTCGCCCCGGCCGGCGAGGCCCGCGGCCGCGGCTAGCCAGCCGGCGTGGCGGCCCATCACTTCGTAGACGAACACCTTGGTCGAGGTGTCGGCCATGGCGGCCACATCGAGCGCGGCTTCGGCCACCGAGACGGCCGTGTACTTCGCCGCCGAGCCGAAGCCCGGGCAGCAGTCGGTCACCACGAGGTCGTTGTCGACCGTCTTGGGCACGCCGATGCAGGTCAGCGGATAGCCGAGTTCCGAAGCGACCTTCGAGAGCTTCAGCGCCGTATCGGACGAGT
>JAIXVL010000054.1 GCA_027483045.1 Lysobacteraceae bacterium | reverse complement strand
GGCCAGCTTGATCAGGATGACGCGCAAATCCGTGGCCATCGCCAGCATCATCTTGCGGAAGCTTTCCGCAGCGGCTTCCTGTCGACTGGCGAAACGAATCTTGTCGAGCTTCGTGACCGCATCGACCAAGGCCGCCACCGGCTCACCGAAGGCTTCGACGATTTCGGCGCGCGGCAGGGGCGTGTCTTCAAGAGTGTCGTGAAGGATGGCGGCGCACAGGGTTTCGCGATCAACGCGAAGCTCAGAAAGAATCGCCGCCACGGCGACCGGATGGGTGATGTAAGCCTCACCGCTCTTGCGCGTTTGCCCATGATGGGCCGCCGCACCCATGAGGTATGCGCGACGAACCAGCTCAATCTGGTCCGCAGGCAGGTAGTCGGCCAAGCGTGCCGCCAAGGCATTGACCTGCTCCGGACACGGGTCCGGGGCGCCAGAGGCCTCCTGTGCAGGACTGACAACGCTGTTCATGCCCTGAATGTAAGGGCCTACCCGCTGCGCAGCAACAAAAAAGGCCCGCGAGGCGGGCCTTTCGTTCACACCGACATGTCGGGGCGATCAGTCGTCGCTGCCCTTCAGGTCGTCGTCGACGACTTCAGCAGCCGCCCATTCCAGGGCTTCACGTTCGCGGCGCTCGCGCTCGCTCTTCTCGACTTGCTCGATGAGCGCGTCGTCGATCTTGCGGGCAGCAATTTCGCGCAGGGCAAGCACGGTGGGCTTGTCCTCGTGTTCGCTGTTGTCGATGGTGGGATCGGCACCCTTTGCCAGCTGGCGGGCGCGCTTCGACGCAAGAACGACCAGCTCAAAGCGGTTGTTCACGACATCCAGGCAATCTTCAACGGTGATGCGAGCCATTCGTTACTCCGGCGGGCGGACCAGGGCGTCCGCCATCAAAGACCGCGTAGCCTAGCGACCGAGGGCCCCCAAGGCAAGGAAAAAACCCCAGCCCACCCTTCTGATCCTTTACATTCAACAACTTACCGACGCACCCATCCGAATCAACGCGCCCCCAGTAGGCGCTCAAGGAGGGCCGATTGGCGGGTGGCCTGCGCTTCTCGACGCAATCGGTGGGCCAGAAAGATCGACCGCAGCTCGTTGGCAGCCGTGTCGAAATGCTCGTTCACGATCCAATAGTCGAACTCCGGAGCGTGGGACATCTCTTCCTGCGCGGCCGCCAGTCGCTGGGCAATGACCACCTCGCTGTCCTGGCCCCGGTTGCGCATGCGCATTTCAAGTGCGTCAGTCGACGGCGGAAGGATGAACACACTGACCGCGTCAGGAATCTTGTCCCGCACCTGCCGGGCGCCCTGCCAGTCGATTTCCAGCAGCACATCTTTGCCGGCCGCCAATTGCGGCTCGACCGACTGCCGGGCCGTTCCCTTGTAGTCCCCGTGCACCAAGGCGTATTCGAAGAAGTCGCCTGCCGCAATCATGGCTTCGAACTCTTCCTTGCTCACGAAGTGATAGTGCTGGGCATGGCGCTCACCCGGGCGCGGCGCGCGCGACGTGTAGGAGATCGACAGGGCAATGCCGGGCTCACGAGCCAGCACGGCATTGACCATGCTGGATTTCCCGGCCCCTGACGGGGCGGCGACGATGAACAAAGTGCCGCGCTGCGGCGCGTTCGTTGGGCTGCTCATTCGATGTTCTGCACTTGTTCGCGGATCTGCTCGATCAACACCTTCAACTCGACCGAGGCTTGGGTCAAGCGAGCATCCACGGCTTTGGAGCCCAAGGTGTTCGCTTCGCGGTTGAACTCCTGAAGCAGGAAGTCGAGGCGCCGGCCCACGGCCTCGCCGCGCTTCAGGCTGTGACGCGCCTCGGCAACGTGCGTGGCCAAACGATCCAACTCCTCGTCGACATCGGCACGCTGAAGCAAGAGCACAAGCTCCTGCTCCATTCGCGCGGGATCGACCTCGACCTTCAATTCACCAAAACGGGTCTCGATGCGTCGACGCATGGCCGAACGAAGCTCGGGAAGCACGGCGCGCACTTCCGCGATGATGCCTTCGATTGCGACCAATCGGTCTTCAATCAATGCGGCAAGGGCGCGACCCTCGCGCTCTCGGTGCGCAAGAAAATCCGCCAGCAAGGCATCGGCCAGATGCGCCGCTTCGGCACGCAGAACATCCGGATCGGCGCCGGCATCAGCCAAAACGCCCGGAAAGGCCAAAAGCTCGGTGAACCCACATGCCAGATTGGGAAAGCGTGCATCCAGCTGTGTGCGGAGTTCTGCAAGCTGATTCAAGCGCGCCTCGTTGACAGCAATGGGCCGCAAGGCATCGCTGTTGCTGCGCAGGCGCAGGCCGACATCGAGCTTTCCACGAGCAACCTTGGCCGCAATCTTTTCGCGAAGCAGTGGCTCGAGAACGCGCAGCTCGTCGGGCAAGCGCAGTGCAAGCTCGAGATAACGATGATTCACCGCGCGCAACTCCGCCGCGAGGGTGCCGAACGGCGTGGTGCGTTCCACGGCGGCAAAGGCGGTCATGCTGCGAATCATTCGGGCATCTCGGGCGGTAGGAGCGCGAATGGTAAACTCCGCGCCCCTCGCCCACCATCGGCAAAGACACCATGACGCTCATTGCACGTCCCAGCGGTCGCCTTCCAGACCAGCTGCGCGCTGTTTCCATCCAGCGTCGCTTTACGAAACATGCCGAAGGCTCGGTCTTGGTGAGCTTCGGCGACACCCAAGTGCTGTGCACGGCCAGTGTGGAAGAACGCGTTCCGGGCTTTCTGCGCGGCAAGGGCGAAGGCTGGGTCACGGCCGAGTACGGCATGCTGCCGCGCTCCACCAACTCGCGCATGGGCCGCGAAGCGGCCAGCGGCAAGCAAGGCGGGCGCACGCTGGAGATTCAGCGCTTGATCGGCCGCAGCTTGCGCGCTTGCGTTGATCGCAAAGCACTCGGCGAACGTACGATCACTCTGGATTGCGACGTATTGCAGGCCGATGGCGGCACCCGCACTGCGGCAATCACCGGCGCCTATGTGGCTTTGATGGATGCCGTGTCGACCTTGAAGCTGAGCCGCAATCCGATCTTGGGCGCCATTGCCGCCGTCTCGGTGGGCGTGTATCGCGGTACGCCCGTTCTGGATTTGGACTACGCAGAAGACAGCGACTGCGATACCGATATGAATGTGGTGATGAACGACGGCGGCGGCTTCATTGAAGTGCAAGGCACCGCCGAAGGCCATGCGTTTCGCCGCGACGAAATGGACGCAATGCTGGCTCTCGCCGAGAAAGGCATTACTGAGCTGGTGGCCGCTCAGCGCGCCGCCTTGGCAGCCTGATTCTTGAAGGCCATGAATCGCCATCTCGCGCTGTTCACCTTGGTGGTCGACGACTACGACACCGCAATTCGTCACTACGTCGACGATTTGGGCTTTTGTCTGCTTCGTGACGAAGAACAGAGCGGAGGAAAGCGCTGGGTGGAAGTGGCGCCCTCGCCGGCATCGCAATGTCGCTTGCTACTGGCAAAGGCCGTGACGGAAGCACAACGTGCGCGCATCGGCGATCAGACCGGCGGGCGGGTTGGTTTCTTTCTGCACACCGATGATTTCGAACGCGACCATGCCGCCATGCAGTCACGCGGCGTGCGTTTTGCCGAATCGCCGCGCAGTGAGCCTTACGGACGTGTCGTCGTCTTCATCGACCGCTACGGCAACCGCTGGGACTTGATTGAGCCGATCGAATGAAGGTCGTACTCGCCAGTGGCAACAAGGGCAAGCTGCAAGAGCTGGGTGCACTGCTCGCTCACAGCGGCCTTGAACTGGTTCCGCAAGCATCGCTGGGCATTGCGGATGCTGTGGAAGATGGCCACACCTTTGTGGAAAACGCGCTCATCAAGGCACGTCATGCAGCCAAACTCTCTGGCCTGCCGGCACTGGCCGACGATTCAGGCCTGATCATCGACGCGCTCGGTGGCGCACCGGGATTGATCAGCGCGCATTACGCCGGCGTGCATGGCGATTCGAACGGCAACATCGCGAAGGTTCTGCGCGAAGTCGAAGGCATTCCTGCAAGCCAGCGCACGGCGCGTTTTTATTGCTGTCTGGTGCTGCTGCGACACGCCGAAGACCCACAACCACTCATTGCCGAAGGCGAGTGGCCTGGTGTGATTCTGGACGCCCCGCGCGGTGCCCAGGGTTTCGGCTACGACCCTATCTTCTTTGATCCCGCAATGAACCGCGGCGCCGCCGAGATGAACGCGGAAGAAAAGAACCCCATCAGCCATCGCGGCCGCGCCTTGAGTGTGCTGCAAAGCCGTTTGGCCGATTGGTTGAAGCGCCCGCACCCACAAGCATGAGCAGCGGCCACATCCATAGCGACGCCTGCGCAATCGGCTGCGAAGAAAGCGCCACACCTGCGCTCATCCCCGGCCCTCTGGCGCTCTACATCCACATTCCGTGGTGTGTACGGAAGTGCCCCTACTGCGATTTCAACTCGCATCAACGCCCTGCCGAACTTCCCGTTGCGGACTACGTGCAGGCCTTGATTCGTGATTTGGAATTTGATCTGCCTTCAGTTTGGGGCCGCACCGTGCACAGCGTCTTCTTCGGTGGCGGCACGCCCAGCCTGTTTCCCGCGTCGGCCATAAACGACATCCTTTCAGCGTGCAGTGCGCGCTTGCGCTTTGC
>JAIXVL010000300.1 GCA_027483045.1 Lysobacteraceae bacterium | reverse complement strand
GGTGAGCGCAATCGTCTTCAAGCCGGGCAACTGCGCGGCAAGCGCAATCACCTCAACCAGATCTTTGCGCAGGCTGGGCTCGCCACCGGTCAGACGCAGCTTGCGCAAACCCACATCGCTGAACGCGCGCAGCAAACGCGCGATCTCGTCGAGCGATAGCGGCTCAGGCCTGCCGGGCGTGGCGCTGTAACCATGAGGCAAGCAGTAGCCGCAACGAAAGTTGCAGGCCTCGATCAAAGACAGCCTCAGGTAAGGGAAGGTCCGCCCGAAGCGGTCCGCCAGCACCGCCATGGAATCACCTCATGCAACGCAGGCGCACAGGCTAGGCCATTCCGCGTGTGTTGCGCATGTACAAAACCCGAAAGACAGCAGTACGGAAAACGACCGCCTGGGTTACACACTTACTCGCGAGCAAGGATTTGCTGCTGAAGATCGAACAACAGCCGCCGGTCCTCGTCATCGAACACGGGCGCAGTGGGGCCAGCCGGCCCCGAAACGCCCCCCACGGGCGACTCAATGCCGCGAAATCGCCGCTGAAACGCTGCATGCGCCGCAACGAGATCGCCGGTGTCGTAGCCGATCAGGGCCAGCGCCAGAACGGGGTCAAAGCCTGCCGGTGCGGGTGGCGCGTCGGCGCGCGGCCAAATCCCGAATCCTGCCTCCGCCAACCGCGCCCAAGGAAACTGTGCTGACGGATCGGCCTTGCGCGCGGGTGCCAGATCGGCATGCGCGATGACGGCGTCGCGCGGAATGTTGAGTCGCGCGCACAGGTCCTCCAACAAACGCAGCAGCGCGGAAATTTGCGCATCGCTGAAGGGCTCAAGCCCATCGTTGTCCAACTCGATGCCGATGCTGGCGTCGTTGAGATCGGTGAGCGCGCCCCAGCGCCCGACGCCGGCATGCCAAGCACGTTCACGCTCATCGACCAGCTGCACGATGCGGCCGTTTTCGCCGATCAAATAGTGCGCACTGACCTCACCGTGATCGTTGGCTGTCTTCAGCGTGTTTAGGGCCTCATCGAACGAGGCCATCTGCGTGTGGTGCAGCACGATGAACTGTGCATGCCGCGCGCTGTGATTCGGCGAGGGCGACCACTGCGCAAGCGGGCTGCGCGAGGGCAAACCCGCGCAGCCTGCCAAGGCCAGCAGCACGCCGAGCGCGAGGCCTGCGCGCGCGTAAATCATTGAGCGGGCGCAGACTCGGGTGGCACGGCGGAGTCCGCGGCAGATGCGAGCGGCAAGGGCAATCGCGCGCCGTTTGGCTCTTGCTCCTCGCCGCGCCGCGCACGAATCGGCACGCTCAACGCGCTGCCGTCGGTCGCCAGCACCAATGGGCGAGGGCCGTTACGCAGATCATCGGGCAGCGCGTCGAAACGCTGCTGAGGCGTAAGCGAGGCGTCCATTACGCCCATCTGCAGCAGCGCCGCCAGCAGGCGGCGGCGGGCGACGTGGTCGAGTTGGCGTTCGAAGTAGTCGCGATACGCCGGCACGCTGATTTCCATCAGCGTTGCGCCCGTGGGATTCGACACGTGATCAACCCAACGGATCGTTGGGGCTTGCAGCTGGATCGCGCGGTCCTCCCTAGCGGCTTGGGCAGCTTCCTCGGTGCACGCCCCGGCAAAGGATTCCGCGCTCATTCCCAGCAAACTATCGAGATCGGAACCGATGCGCATACGTGCGCGTTCGAAGGCCGTGGCGGCAGCCTCGCCCGGTTCAAGCAGCGAGGGCAGCATGCGTACTTGGTAGCGGTACTCCCCGCGCAGAGCTGGACAGAGCGAGCCTTCTACCGCCGCATTGGGCGCCTCGGCCAGTGCTGCGCAGCTCGCAGGCAGTGGATCGGTCGGGGCGCGTTGGCGCATGTCGGCGATCAGCGCGGTGTGCTGGCGGAAGATCGCTATGCCGAGCATGGCTTGAAGCAAGGTGTCTGGCTCGGTAGCCCAGCGCCGTGCCGCCGATGCATCAAGGCAGGCCCCACTCAAGGCGCCAGCGGTGTTGCCGCTTGCGAATTCGAAGGCTCGTAAGGTGTCGAGACTGGTCGTGTCTTGGTAGGAGGGAAGTGCGTTGGTGAAGTCAAACGCCATTCGTGTTTCGCGATACACAGGCGCACGCAGCGCCCGTTGAGCGGCCTCCAACCTAGGACGCCAAGCCTCGATCGCCGCAGCGTTCGCCTCTGGCGCGGATTCGATGGCGGCAATGCACGGCGTTGCTTCGTCACAGCGAATCGCATTCGGAAATGGCTCGCTCGGAGGCTCTGGCAGCGCAAACAACAGCTCCAGCCCATTCTCGCCTTCGGCCACCGGCGGCTGCGCTTCCATCATCGCCATCGCCTTGCGTTGCACCGCTGTTGGCGAGGTCAGGCGGCCATAGGTCCAAATGGCCGCCAGCACCATGAACACCGCGAGTAGCGTGAGCACAAACCGCGAAAGCCAACGCCAAACAGTCGACATGGAGTCATCCTTGATCGGGGGGATAAGCCCAAGGCTACCAAAGAAATTTGCGCCTAGAACTTCCAAGCCCCGCCGAAATACAGGCTCTTGTTGCTCGCGTCCTTGCTCGGAATGTTCGAGTCACGCTTGCCGGATTCGTAGCCGAGCTCCACCACCAGCTGCTTGCCGAAACTCCGCGCCAACTGCGCACCCCAAACGCGGTTGTCATCTTCACGATTGGGCGTCAGGTTCTTGTAGTCGATGGTGTTGAAGCGGTAGCCCACGCCAGCCGTCATGTCCCATGGCAAGCGGCGCGTGTAGGCCACTTCCCAACCCCAGGCGTCAGTGTTGCGCGTGAACACCGTCGAGTCTTCGACCTTAGGCGCGAACTCCAGCTTGAAGACGTCGTTGTCGGTCGCTTCAAATTCCGCGCCGAACTCCAACGTGTTGATGCGCGCATCCGGCGCGCGTGGATTGCTGATGTCTTTGTCTTGGTAGTTGTAGGTGGCACTCACATTCAACTGCTTCGACACGCGGTAGCCATAGGCGAGCGAGGCAACGAAGGTCGAGGAGAATTTGTTCGCGTTCTTGTCCAGCGCCACGTACGACAGCGAGGGCCGCACGCTGTGCCGACTGCCCCTTGGCGCAAACGCCAAACCGGTCGTGATGGCCCAGTTGAACTTGTCCAGATCGTCGCGTTGGTTGTGCGTGTCGGTCGCGAAGCGCAGGCCGTTGTTCCACGAGGTGCTGCCATTGGCAAACGTATAGCGGTGCGCGAAGGCGAGCTTGGTGCTGAATCTGCTTTCTTCGTCCACCACGTTATCGACATTCGGGTCGATCAAGTCGTCGATGCCGTCGTTGTCTTCATCGATGGCGTCGTCTGCATCAATCTGGTCCACGGAAGGGTCGACATCGACGAAATCATCGAAGCCATCATCGAAATCGTCTGCGTCGATGGCGTCCTCTTCCTCGATGCCGAACTCGCTCAAATTCGCGTAGTCAAAGCGCTGCCCGGACGACGGGGCAATCGAGATGTTGTCATTGCTTCGGTACTGTACTTCGACGCTGCCCTTGAACTTGTGCCCGGGCTTGGCCTTCTTGGCCAGAACATCGGCGGAACCGGCGAGAGCGAAGGCGGCCACCGCGATGGCGAGAGAGAGCGTGCTGCGCTGCATGAAGGAACCCCGTAGTGGAAGTCGACTGCACCGGCCACAGAGTACTCGTTCTTAGGGCAGCGAGGCATCTGCTGAATCTGGTGCCCGCGATTCGTGATCCGTGCGCCTACACGGCGCGCGTCATGCACACGCTGTACGGATCGACGCAGTAATCCCCGAACGGTGTGCAGTCGACGAAACCGAAGCGCGCGTAAAGCGCGCGCGCCGGTGCGAAGGCTTCCATCGATCCCGTTTCGAGGCTCACGCGCGTGCAGCCCATGTCGCTGGCTATATGCAGCAGATGACCCAGCATTGCGGCAGCAACACCGCGACGCTGAAAAGCATCTGCCGTTCGCATCGATTTGAGCTCGGCGTGATCCGCCGCGATCCACTTCACCGCGCCCATCGCGGCCAGCTCGTCGCCGAGCCATGCGGTGAAGAAGCGCAAGTCTGGGTGGCGCAGGCGCTCTAGGCCCAGCGCATGCACGCTCTCGGGCGGCGAGTGTTCCGAAGCGCTGGCAAGGTGCTGGTGGACCAACGCAATAACGGCCGGATGCTCAAGGCCGCCTTCGATGATGCGGAGCGCAGGTGCGCGATCACTGTCGTACATGGGTTCTCCCGATGTGGGTGCTCCGCCTCGGAATGGCCAAGCGTCGGAACGAATACGGCCCGCTTTCGCGGGCCGCATCCGTCAACGTCCGATGTCGAAAGCGCCGATGATTTCGCATCGACGCTCGCAGCCATCGTTAGATGGCGTAGTACATCGCGTATTCCAGCGGGTGCGTGGCCGCGCGGAACTTGGTCACTTCCTGCATCTTCAGGTCGATGTAGCCGTCGATGAAATCGTCGGAGAACACGCCGCCGGCCTTAAGGAACTCGCGGTCCTTGTCCAGCGCTTCCAGCGCCATGTCGAGCGAGTGGCAGACCTTCGGGATGTTCTTCTCTTCTTCCGGCGGCAGGTCGTACAGGTCCTTGTCCGAAGCCGCACCCGGATCGATCTGGTTCTTGATGCCGTCGAGGCCGGCCATCATCAGCGCGGCGAAGGTGAGGTAACCGGACTGCATCGGGTCGGGGAAGCGGATCTCGATGCGGCGCGCCTTCGGGTTCGACACGTACGGGATGCGGCAGCTGGCCGAGCGGTTGCGGGCCGAGTAGGCCAGCATCACCGGGGCTTCGAAGCCCGGCACCAAACGCTTGTAGCTGTTGGTGGTTGAGTTGGTGAAGGCGTTGATGGCCTTGGCGTGCTTGAAGATACCGCCGATGTACCACAGCGCAATCTGCGAGAGGCCGCCGTAGCTGTCGCCCGAAAACAGGTTGGTGCCGCCCTTCGAGAGCGACTGGTGCACGTGCATGCCTGAGCCGTTGTCGCCGACGATCGGCTTCGGCATGAAGGTGGCGGTCTTGCCGTTGCGGTGCGCGACGTTCTTGACGATGTACTTCATCGTGGTCAGCTCGTCGGCCTTCTTCACCAGCGAGTTGAACTTGACGCCGATCTCGCACTGGCCGGCGTTCGCCACTTCGTGGTGGTGCACTTCGACTTCCTGGCCGACAGCGGCGAGCGTCTTGCACATCTCGGCGCGCAGGTCATGCAGCGAGTCGGTCGGCGGCACCGGGAAGTAGCCACCCTTCACGGTCGGGCGGTAGCCGTGGTTGTTGCCGTCCTGCTTCTGGTTGGTGGCCCAGGCGGCCTCGTCCGAGAAGATCTCGTAGCCGACCTTGCCCATGTCGTTGCTGAAGCGCACGCCGTCGAAGATGAAGAACTCAGGCTCCGGGCCGAAGAAGGCCTGGTCGGCGATGCCGCTGGCCTTCAAGAAGGCTTCGGCGCGCTTGGCCACACCGCGCGGGCAGCGCGAGTAGTCCTGCATGGTGGCCGGGTCGAGCACGTCGCAGATCAGCACGATGGTCGGGTCGGCGTAGAACGGATCAACGAAGGCCGAGCTGGCATCGGGCAACAGGATCATGTCGCTCTCGTTGATGCCCTTCCAACCCGAGATCGAGCTGCCGTCGAACATCTTGCCTTCCTCGAACAGGGCGGCATCAACGATGTTCACCGGGAAGGTGACGTGGTGCTGCACGCCGCGCATGTCGACGAAACGCAGGTCGACGAATTCGATGGCGTGGTCTTTGATCAGCTTGGTGATGCTTTCAAGGCTCATGAGCCGCTCCGAGTGGGGGTAAGTTCACTCGGATCTAGAGCAAGGGGCGTGCCAAGCACGCCGACGTTGCAAGGTATTGATTTTTATAGAGCTGGGTGTACCACCATGCATCAAACGCATCGCAATGGGAGTTTTATTGCACCAAGACAATCTATTTGCGCAAGCCGGCTGCCGAGCTTCGCTCGGCGCGTACACTGCGCACCTTCCCCCAACCAGTGCATCGCGTGAACGACCTGCTCGCCGCCCTGCTGCTCGGCATTCTTGAAGGCCTGACCGAGTTCCTGCCCATCTCATCGACGGGGCACTTGCTCATCGTGCAGCACTGGCTCGGGCGGCAATCCGACCTGTTCAACATCGTCATCCAGTCGGGCGCGATTCTGGCCATCGTGCTGGTGTTTCGCGAACGCTTGATTCGCCTCGCTCTGGGTTGGCGCGAGCCGGCCAACATCGACTACGTGATGAAGCTGGGCGTGGCCTTTCTCGTGACGGCGCTCGTGGGCCTGCCCGTGCGCCTGCTCGGTTGGGAGCTGCCGGAAACGGTGGCCCCTGTGGCCATCGCGCTGATCGTAGGCGGCGTCCTGATGATCGCCGTGGAGCGCTTCGTCGAGCGCCGACCGCCCAGCACCGTGGTCACTTGGAATGTTGCGGTGTGGGTGGGCTTGGCTCAGGTGGTGGCGGGGGTATTCCCCGGCACCTCGCGCTCGGCGGCCGCCATCTTCGTGGCCATGCTGGCGGGATTGGCATCGCGGCCCGCCGCTGCCGAATTCGCCTTTCTTGTGGGCATCCCGACCATGTTCGCCGCCAGCGCCTTTGCGGTGCTGGAGTACGCCGGAAACCCTGCCGCACCGCGCGAGAACTGGACCGCCTTAGCGGTGGCGTTTTCCGCCGCGGCACTGACCGGCTTCCTAGTGGTGCGTTGGCTGATGGCTTACGTGAAGTCGAAGCGGTTCACGGTGTTTGCCGTGTACCGCATCGTTCTGGGTATCGCGCTGCTGCTGTTTTTGCCCAACGCTTAAGGCTTACTCGGCGGGGTAACCCAAACGCACCGCCACCGGTTGCAGGTGTTCGAAAACGGGCTTCAAGGCCTCGCGGTACAAACGCCACTCGCCGGCGGGGAAGTCGGCCGAGAGACCGTTCGGGCCCAGAGCCATCTGCGCGGCAACAGCCGCGTCGGGCGCCGATTCCAAACTCAAGATCTCCTGCAGGCGCGCGCTCAAGGCGTCGAGATCCTGATCCAGCAAATCCGCGTTGATGCGATGCACGCGATCAGGCGC
>JAIXVL010000274.1 GCA_027483045.1 Lysobacteraceae bacterium | reverse complement strand
GATCACTCAATTCTGCTGTGCTCATGTGTGAATTCTCTCGCTCCAAAAAAGAAGCCCGCAGACTCGCGGGCTTCTTTGTGACTGACTCGTTGCGCTTAGGCTTGGCGAGGCGCTTCGGTATCTCGCGACTTCCAAAGCGAGTACACCACACCGCCGAACAGCAGGCCGAAGGTGACGATCAGGCTGATCTCGGCCGGCACTTTTCCGTCGAAGAACAAATCGCCCACGAAGATCTTGCCGCCAATGAAGATCAGCACGAAAGCCAGCGCGTACTTCAGGTAGTGGAAGCGATGCACCATCGCCGCGAGGGCGAAGTACAGGGCGCGCAGGCCGAGGATGGCGAAGATGTTCGAGGTGTAGACGATGAACGGATCAGGCGTGATCGCGAAGATGGCCGGCACCGAGTCAATCGCAAACACGACGTCGGCGATTTCGACCAGCAACAAGCAAAGGAACAGCGGCGTCGCGAACCACAGCACCTTGCCGGTCGTGTCGGCCTGCTTCACGAAGAAGCGTTCGCCATGCAGTTCGTTGGTGAGCCGCATGCGGCCCTTCAAGAACTTCAGGATTCTGTTGTTCTCGATGTCCGGCTGATCATCAATGGAGTAGAGCATCTTCACGCCGGTGGCGATCAAGACCACGGCAAAGACGTACAGGATCCACGCGAAGTTCATCACCAGCGCGGCGCCCAAGCCGATCATGATGGCGCGGAGCACGATGACGCCCAAGATGCCCCAGAACAGCACACGGTGCTGATAAATGCGCGGCACTGCGAAGTACGTGAAGATCATCGAGATGACGAACACGTTGTCCATGGCCAGGGCTTTCTCGACGAGATAGCCGGTCATGTACAGCTTCACTGCTTCCCAAGCTTTGGCTTCAGCGGTGGGCAGAAGTGCGATTTGTGGGTCGATGGCTTTATCGCCGCCGTGGTAGTAGTAAATCCACCACACGGCCACAGCCCACAGCAGTCCAAGACCGATGTAGAGCGCCGACATCCACAGACTTTCCTTCACCTCAATCTCGTGGGCTTCCTTGTGAAGCACGCCAAGATCGAAAACAAGGATGGCAAGGACGGCGCCCAAAAAGGCGAGCCAAATCCAAACAGGCATACCGAGCCATAGGCCGGTTAACAGTTCCATCGGACACTCCGAAAGCTAGGGTTGGGATCGATACCGGGCCCGCTAAGCGGAAAACAGTTCTACGGGCCTATGCATCGGTACTCGACTCCGACATCGCCGTGCATTGCGCACGACCAGAGGGGCCCGCAGTCGTATGTAGATGGTAACGGCAAAGAGTGATGGATGGGTGAAAAAGCCCCGTGCTGGCTAGGCCAGCCGCGCGGCTCTTTGCTTCTGCCAGCCGCGCAAGGCAATGGCCAACACGCCTCCGAGCACCATGGCGCCGCCGATCCAAAGTTTGGGTCCGGGACGGTCACCCCAGAACATCACACCCAGACCTACGGCGAGCAAAGGCGCCGTGAGCAAGTACGGCGTGATGAGCGCCACCGGATGGCGTTGCACCAAGGTGTAGTACAGGCCATGCCCGAGCAGAGAAGAGATCAACGCGGAGTACAGCACGCCACTCCAACCGATCCAGGTCGCCTGACTCAGCGAATTCATCAGTGGCCCTTCGATCACCGCGCTGAGCCCAAGCAGGGGGCCGACGCTGATCAGAGCGAGCCAGCCCTGCTGGCTCCACAGGGTTTGGCCCTTCAAGCCGCGCATCAGCACCGTCGCCAGCGCCAGAAAGAATGCCGAGCTGAGCATCATCAGCAGTGATTCGGGGCGATCGAGCACGAGCGGGTCGAAGCCCAGCACAAGCACGCCGGCAAAACTCACCGCAATCGCGAGGCCCGTTCGCCACGCGAAGCGTTCGCCCAACAGCCACCACGCGAGCACGGCGGCCATGGGCACATAGCTCTGCATCACGATGGCCGGCGAGGCCAAGTCACCGGCCAACTTCAGCGCCCAAAAACTCAGGCCAAAGTGGATGGTGCCCAAACCGAAACTGATGGCGATGAGGCGCGGCCATTGGCCGGGTGCGGCGGGCTTCAAAAACGGCCAAAGGATCGCGGCCAGCACCGCCATGCGCAGGCCGGTAAACAAGAGCGGCGGAATTTCCTGCAGGGCAAAGGCCGAGGTCAGGAAGTTGATGGCCCAGACCACACACACCAGCGTGACCAGAGCGAGGTCACGCGGCGGCAGGGTCGTGTTCAATAGGTGATGCCGAGCCGGCGGTAAAGCTTGGACACTGTCCATGCTGGCCCAACGGCCAGATAGATCAGATCAGTGAAAAAACTGGGTCGCTTGCCTTCAATGTGGTGCCCAATGAACTGGCCCACCCACGCCACCACAAACACGCCGATCGCGGTGAACAACAAGCCGCGCATGCCGATCATGCTGGCCAGCCACCAGCACAGGGCACCCGACACGACAAAAGCAATCGCGACGCCAATGCCCAGAGGCCGCGATTGGCGGAAATACCACGCCGCAGCGGCGGCCATAATGGCGCCGGAGAAAGCGCCCGGCTGAAACAGCGTGCCCGGTACGGGAATGGTCCACAGCGCCGCAATCACCGACCACGCAATGGCGGGTACGCAGATCAGGTGAATGGTTTGGTTGGTGGCGTTGACATGGTCGTCGCCGTAGTTCGCCAGAAGCGTGTGCAGTTTGCTCATGTCAGTCCACCGAAATTTCGGCAAGCCGCTGCAGGGCTTCCGCGTATTTTGCGCGCGTGACCGCAATCACTTCTGAAGGCAGGGAAGGACCGGGAGCAGTTTTGTTCCAGTCCAAGGTTTCCAGATAGTCACGCACGTATTGCTTGTCATAGCTGGGCGGGCTGATGCCGACCGAATACGAATCCGCCGGCCAGAATCGCGAGGAATCCGGCGTCAGCATCTCATCCATCACGCACAGGGTGCCGTCGGCATCGAGACCGAATTCCAGCTTGGTGTCGGCGATGATGATCCCGCGCTCCAAGGCGTATGCCGAGGCAAAACGATAGATGGCCAGCGTGGCGTCGCGCACGCGCTCAGCAAGGTCGCCGCCGATCGCGGCAACGATGGCATCGAAGCTCACGTTCTCATCGTGGTCGCCCACGGCCGCCTTGGTGCTGGGCGTGAAGATGGGCTCTGGCAGGCGCTCGGCTTGGCGCAGTCCTTGCGGCAGGGCGATGCCGCAAATGGCACCGGTGGCCTGATAGTCCTTCCAGCCGCTGCCGATGATGTAGCCGCGCACGATGGCTTCCACCGGCAGAGGCTTCAGGCGGCGCGTGACTACCGCACGCTTGGCGTAAAGCCCTGCGTCGGTGCCTGCGGGCAGGGCTGTGGACACTTCGATGCCGGTCAGGTGGTTCGGGATCAGGTGGGCCGTTTTGGCAAACCAGAAGTTGGAGATCTGGCACAGCATCTCGCCCTTGCCGGGAATCGGGTCGGGCAGCACGACATCGAAGGCCGAGAGTCGGTCCGAGGCCACCATCAGCAGGCGGTTATCCGGAAGGTCGTAGACGTCGCGCACTTTGCCGCGATGGCGCAATGGCAGAGCAAGCTGGGAGGTGTGCAGTGTGGTGGCCACGAAGACTTCCGCCCAAGGCGCCAGAAAAGGAAGCCTGCATTGTACGGGGCCTCGCCGGGAGCTTCACGGTCCGCTGCTAGACTTCACACTATGACTGACCGCTTTCCCCACGGCCGCGCACTGCGGCACGCGTCCCTCCTCACGATGCTTCTGCCACTCGCCGCCTGTGCTCAGGCACCCGCGGCGCCGGCGGCCGTGGCCAAGCCGGCGCAATTGGGCCTGTGTGCGGCCTGCCATGGCGAAAACGGCACCAGCCGCGTGCCCGGCACCCCGCACATCGGCGGTCAGGACGAGCTGTACCTGAAGAACTCGCTCTTGGCCTACCGTGATGGCGACCGCAAAAGCTCTGCGATGAACGCCATCAGCAATGCGTTGCAACCCAAGGACATTGATGATCTCGCGCGTTGGTATGCGCGCCAGCCCGGCTTTGTGCCGGCAGGGCAGCGCTGACATGCGCTGGTACGGCACGGTTCTTGGATTTCTTGCCGGCTGGCTCTTGCTGCGCCACCTGGCAGGCGGGCTACTGGGTGGCCTGATCGGTCACGCGTTTGACCGAGGGTGGTTTCGTCGCGGCGGGCCCGACCCCTACATGGTGCTGGATGTTTCGCCCAGCGATGACGACGAAAGCATTCGACGCGCGTGGCAGCGACTGGTGTCGCAGTACCACCCCGACAAATTGCAGGGCGCGGCACCGGACTTGCGCGCTCAAGCTGACCAGCGCCTGCGCGACATCAATCGAGCGTACGACCAGATCCAGCAGCAACGTCGCAGCAAGTAACGCCAACACGCGCTCCCCTTCCGAGACTCGCCCATGTCGAACTGTCTGATCGCCCCGTCCATCCTTTCCGCTGACTTCGCACGCTTGGGCGACGAAGTGAATGCCGTGTTGAAGGCGGGTGCCGACTGGGTGCACTTCGATGTGATGGACAACCATTACGTGCCGAATCTCACCATCGGCCCCTTGGTTTGCGAGGCCTTGCGCAAGCACGGCATTACCGCGCCGATTGATGTGCACTTGATGGTCGAACCAGTGGATCGCATCGTTCCGGACTTTGCGAAAGCAGGCGCGTCCTTGATCAGCTTCCACCCCGAAGCCAGCCGTCATGTCGACCGCACCATCCAGCTCATCAAGGCCTCGGGCTGCCAGGCGGGCTTGGTGTTGAATCCCGCCACGCCGGTCGAGGTGCTCGACTACACGCTAGAGAATCTCGATCTCGTGCTGGTGATGTCGGTGAACCCCGGCTTCGGCGGCCAGAGCTTTATCGACGCCGCGCTGCGCAAGATCGAGGCCATCCGCAAGCGCATTGATGCCAGTGGAAAAGCGATCCGCTTGGAAGTCGATGGCGGCGTGAAGACCGACAACATCGGTCGTATCGCTGCTGCTGGTGCCGATACCTTCGTTGCCGGCTCCGCCATTTTCGGTGCCAAGGATTACGCGCAGGTCATCGCCGCCATGCGTGCTGAAGTGGCCCGCGCTCGCGGCTGAGCCGCAGCGCTGCGTGCTGGCCACGCTGGAGGGCGTGGGCACGCGACCAAAAAAACGCGCAATCGCCAGCGCTTCATTGCGCGGTGGCTCGCCCTCGTGCGCGCTCCGCGGAAAAGGAGGGCGAGTGGGTCGGGTGTCTTCGATATCCAGGCTCATGGCGTTCGCCTCAACGACCATTGCGGTGAAGAACGAGCAAGGTCATCAGGCACAAACCGACGCCGAGCCACAGCGCACCGCCGTCGCGATGGAAGCGCGGGGAGCGGGTGATGCGGTGGGTTTCTGCGGGCCGGGAGAAGAGCAAAGCGTTGAGCGTGGGCATGGGGGGTCTCCTTGGTGTGCCTATTGAGCGCGCCTGCCATGCGTTGGCGCGGCCACAACACGGCGATGCCGAGACGGCTCGTGGCAAAACGCGGGCAGGCACTTTCCTTGGGTTCTGCCGTGGCTAGACTGTGGCCATGACACACACCATTGCCATCGTCGAAGACGAACCCGCCATCCGCGACAACTACGCCGAGGCTTTGCGCAAACACGGTTTTGCCGTGCAAGCCTATGCCTCACGTCCTGAGGCGCGCGCTGCATTTACGGCCAAGCTGCCCGATCTGGTCATGATTGACGTGGGCTTGGGCGATGAACTGGAGGGCGGTTACGAACTCTGCCGCGAGCTGCGCGCGCGGTCGTCCAGCTTGCCGATTCTGTTTCTGACTGCACGCGATTCCGAGCTCGACGTGATCTCCGGCTTGCGCTTGGGTGCCGATGACTACTTGAGCAAGAGTGTTTCCTTGCCGCAGATCACCGCGCGCATTCACGCGCTTCTGCGCCGAGTTGAAGCCTTGCGCACGCCGGCCACGCGCGACTCCGTGATTGTGCTGCGCGGACTGAAGCTGGAATTCGAGCGCATGCAGGTGAGCTGGAACGGAGAGCAGGTGCCGCTCACCGTGACCGAGTTCTGGATCGTGCATGCGCTGGTTCGCCATCCCGGCCACGTCAAGAATCGTGAGCAGTTGATGCGCGAAGCGCAGGTCGTGGTCGATGACGCGACGGTGACTTCACACATCAAGCGTGTGCGCCGGAAGTTCCAAGCCATCGATGTTGCGTTCGATGAAGTCGATACCGTGCATGGCGCGGGCTATCGCTGGCGCCCGTGACTCTTCGCCAACAACTCTTGCTGCTCGCGTTATCGGTCTTGGTGTTGCCGTGGGCGGCGTGGCAGGCCCTCACGCAGATGGAGGGCTTGCTTCGCCAAGGGCAGCAGCAAGCCCTTGAGGCATCAGCGCAGGCCGTAGCCCGTAGCTTGGCCCTCCGCCCGGAGCTTTTGCCTCCGGCGTCGCCGGCACTGCCCTTACATGTTTTGCAGCAGGCACCCCGCTTGGATGGTGAATCCAGCGACTGGCAGCAAGTCGCACTGCCTCTTGATGCGGATGAGTCCGCGCCAAGCCTGCGCTTTGCGCTGGGTGTCTATAACGACCGTCGCTATGTGTTCGTCGAAGCGACTGATCTGTCTTCGCAGCGTGGCGAATCACACTGGCCTGCGGATGTTGCGATCGACAGCCTATTGATCGACTTGAACACCAGCATGGGGCCGATGTCCTTGCGCGTCGCTGGTCGGGTCGATGGCCCAGTCAGCGTGACTGATGCGCAATCGTCGCCGCTCCCTGTGCGGGTGGACGCAGCATGGAAGAACACGGCTTCTGGATTTGCGGTGGAGCTTGCGCTTCCTCAGGGCTTGGTCGTCAACCGATTGCGCGTTCTTCAGCGCAATGCTGATGCGCAAAGTGTTGTTGCCGACATTCGAACTCCGTCATTCGCCATCTACCGGGCGTCGGCACGTTTGCCCGGTGAGCTGACCGCGCTCTTGCCCGAGGACGTGCGCGGAAGGGTTGTGGATGTTCGCGGCTGGGCCTTGGCCAGCGAAGGCAGTCTGCGTCGTGACGCCACTCGCGATGACGTGGTCTCTTGGCGGCGTTGGCTGTATCGCGCCTTGCTCAACGCAGCCGACATCGCGGAGATGCTTGAGCCCAGCAACCCGTTGCGCGATGACAGCCCGGAACGCGTTTCTGCGAGTGCGGGGCAGGGCGGTGCCGAATGGCGTCGCGATCCACAGGGTACGCAACTGGTGCTGACGACGGCTGTGCCGATTCGCGCGGCAGGCAAGGTGCGCGCCGTACTTCTGCTTGAGCGCAGCAATGCCGAAGCACTCCTGCTTGCCGATCGTGCGGTGGTGCACTTGCTTGGGCTGACGGTGTTGGCCTTTTTGGCTTCGGCAGGCTTGGCTTTCCTTTTCGCAACACAGCTTTCGGGGCGCATTCGTCGCCTGCGCGATGCGGCAGAGCAAGCGCTCGGTCGAACCGGAGAGGTCCGGCGTTTTCCTGTGTCTTCGGCACGCGACGAAATTGGTGATCTCTCGCGAAGCTTCTCGCGGCTTCTCGATGAGATTGCGGCCTATACCGATTACTTGCGTTCACTCGCATCAAAGCTCTCGCACGAGCTGCACACGCCGCTCGCCATTGTGCGCAGCTCCTTGGACAACCTTGATCTTGCGGCCATGCCTGCAGAAGCGCGTCCCTATCTTGCTCGCGCGCGTGACGGCGTTGAGCGCATGGGCAGCTTGGTTCGAACCATGAGCGAAGCCACGCGCATCGAACACGCCATTTCCGCGGCAGAGCACGAACGTTTTGATCTCGCTCGCTTGCTGGCCGACGTTGCGGAAGGCTATCGCCCGATGCTGGCGCCGCGCAGTTTGTTCGTGGAGGGCACAGAGGCGCCGCTGCTGTTCGATGGTGCGCCCGATTTGATCGTGCAAGCCTTGGACAAGCTGGTTGATAACGCGCGTGGGTTTACGCCTGCAGAGGGACGCATCGTGATCGCCTTGCGGCGTACTGCTCGAGAGGCGGTGCTCGAAGTGAGCAACACAGGCCCGGCATTGCCGGAAGCCATGCGCCATCGTTTGTTCGACTCGTTGGTGTCTTTGCGAGAACGGGCGCGCAGCACTGACGGCTCCGTGCATTTGGGTTTTGGCCTGCACGTGGTGAAGCTGGTTGCTGCTGCACATGGCGGCAGCGCCGAGGCCGAGAACTTCAAGGATGGCAGCGGCGTGCTGTTTCGGCTGCGCCTTCCCCTGCGCTGAACCGGCCCACCCGGCATCAGCGCGCGGAGGAGAGAAAAGTGGAGCCCTCCGTGGCTCCCATGACCATCCTTGACGATGCGAGCGGCATTCTCCGCATCAACCGTGACAGTTCTTCGCGGGTCGCGGGACCCGCTGGCATACTCGCGGGCCCACGTTATGTGCGCCGCCCATGAACTCCGCTGAATTCGCCCGCCTTGCCGCTGAGGGCCACAACCGCATTCCGGTCGTGCGCGAGGTGCTGTCCGACCTCGATACGCCGCTTTCGGTGTATCTGAAGCTGGTCGATGGCAAGAACGCCTACCTGCTGGAATCCGTAGAGGGCGGTGAGACCTGGGGCCGCTACAGCATCATCGGGCTGCCGGCGCGGCGCACCTGGACCATTCGCGGCCACACGCTCACCGTTCACGAGTACGGCGAGTGCGTTGAAACCCGCCATGTCGCCGATCCTCTGGGCGAGGTGGAGCGGCTGCGCGCGGGTTTCTCGGTGCCGCGTATGGCCGACCTTCCCGCGTTCACGGGCGGCTTGGTGGGTTGGTTTGGCTTTGAGTGCATTGGCTACATCGAGCCGCGCTTGGCCGCGCCCGTCGCGCCCGATCACCTCGGCACGCCCGAAATCTTCCTGATGCTCAGCGAAGAACTCGCGGTGTTCGACAACCTGAAGGGCAAGCTTTACGTCGTGGTTCATGCCGATCCTTCCGAGCCGCAGGCCTTGGCGCGTGCGCAGGCGCGTTTGGATTCTTTGGCTCACCGTTTGCGTCATGCCGGGGCCTCCTATCCTGATGTACTTGATCCGGGCCAGTTGGCGGAATCGGATTTCGTTTCGAGCTTCACTAAAGAAGGCTTCAAGACGGCGGTGCTCAAGGCTAAGGAGTACATCCAGGCCGGCGATGCATTCCAAGTGGTGTTGAGTCAGCGCCTTTCGGTGCCGTTCAAGGCGCGCCCTGTCGATGTGTATCGCGCACTGCGTGCTTTGAATCCCTCGCCGTACATGTACTTCCTCGACCTCGGCGACTTGCAGATTGTGGGTTCTTCGCCGGAGATCTTGGTGCGCCAGCAGCAAGGCACCGTCACTGTTCGCCCGATCGCGGGCACGCGCCCGCGCGGTGCAACGCCCGAAGCCGATAAGGCGCTTGAGGCCGAATTGTTGGCTGACCCGAAAGAGCGCGCCGAGCACTTGATGCTCATCGACCTAGGCCGCAACGATGCGGGCCGCGTAAGCGAGGCAGGCACTGTTCGCGTGCCCGAGCAGTTCGTGATCGAACGCTACAGCCACGTCATGCACATCGTTTCGGAAGTGCAGGGCACGCTCAAAGCGGGCCTCACGTATGCCGATGTGCTCAAGGCAACGTTCCCGGCCGGAACGGTCAGCGGTGCGCCGAAGATCCGCGCGCTGGAGATCATCCGCGAACTCGAACCGCACCAGCGCAACATCTATGCGGGCGCTGTGGGCTACGTGAATTGGTGGGGTGATGCAGACACCGCCATTGCCATTCGAACGGCCGTGATCGCCGATGGCCAACTGCATGTGCAGGCTGGCGCAGGCATCGTTTACGACTCAGACCCCGAGAAAGAGTGGGAAGAGACGATGAACAAAAGCCGCGCACTGTTCCGCGCGGTGGCACAGGCAGCGAAGGGCCTTTAGTTCAGCGCGCCGCGTCGCGCGTTGTCGCGGCGATCAAGGGGTGGACTCGGTGCATCCGGCATCGTGGACGTGCAGCTGATTCGCTCCTTGATGCGCTGGCGCAGCGTGCCGCAGGTGTTGTTGGCGGTATCCAACAGCCATAGTCGTGCCGTGCGCGCCGGCACCTCAACCCGCAGCATTTCGCCGCGGATAGAAACCGAATCGCCTGCAATCACATCGCGATAGATGCGGCCCGGCGGCAACCCGTTCTCTTCGGTGGGGATATCGAAGCTGCGCGGTTCACCACATTTGTTGATGCCGACCACGCCGCGTGCACCGCGGCGGAACAACAGATGACAGGCGCTCGCTGAAATCATGACCAAGCCATCGCCAGCTGTGGCGTTATGAAAGCGCAGCATCGCCGCAATGTCCGTGCGCCGATACAAGTTCACCCAACGACCATCGCCACTCTCGTTGTTGTCCGAGTACAGCAGAGGTGTGCCGCGACCGCGCGCGAACAGCCAGGCCCACGCCAGCGTTTCATCCGTGGCATCCATGATCTGGCCGCGAAAGATGCCGTTTAAAGGAATGTCGTGGTTCACCGCAAAAGTGAGCGCACGTGTTCCATCGATGGCCTGTCCATCGGCTTCGGGGTCCACCAGAATGGCCAAATTGCCGCCGAATCCAAACGCAGTACGCATGCGATGGAATAGGGGGAAGTCGTAGGCACCGAGCGTGGTCTGTTGCATCCATGGGCGCAGGAACAGTTCGTACTCGCCATTGCCTGTTCCGCCACCGGTGATCAGTTCGCCGTAAACCGGTCGTGCGCCAATCAACGGCGGTGCAAACAACGCATTTACGTGGCTAAGCGTCATGTGTTTGGCGGCATCCAAGCGAAAGCCATCGACGCCAAGGCTTACCAAAGCAGCCAGATACTCTCGCTGGCGCGCGATCACGTTGCTGCTGCCTTGCAAGTCGGGAAGGCCAGGGTCGCTGCCGCCCGAGCACAACCTGCCGGTCTGCACGTCCGTCACGCTGTTGTAGTTGGTAATGCAGAACGCCGGATTGAAGTCACCGGCAACAAACAGTTGGTTGCTCAAGTTGCCAAACAGGCGCTGGCGCTCCCAATAGGCAGGGTTGCCGGCATAGAGCGAAAGAATGCGTTGGCCGGGGTAGTTGAGGTCGGCACGTTGGCCGGCCTCGTTGGCCATGTGGTTCAAGACGAGATCGGCGTAGAGCGCGAGACCTCGTGCCTCGAGCGCCGCACTCATACGAATGAAATCTTCGGTGTTGCCCAGCGGGTGGTCGATGACGCGGTAGTCCTGCGGTTGGTAGCGCGCCCACCACTGGCCACCCTCGCTCTTGAGCGGCGGCGCCACCAAAACGCCGGAGTAGCCCAAAAGCCGGATCTCGCTGGCGCGCGCTTCCACGTCGGCATAGCGCCAATTGAAGGCGTGAAGGATGGCTTCGGCATGCACTTGCCCCGCCATCCAAAGAAAGCAGAAGGCCAAAAACAGACGGCGAAGCGGTGCGTGAAGGGCGGGCATGGGCGTTCGGCTCTGGAGCTGCAATGGCGGCGAGCCATCCTTTGCCGCGCACGCTTTCTCCACAACGCCTTGCATACGTATTCAGCCTGAGCGATCTGGCACACTGGCGCCCCCTCGTCCCAAGCCAGCGGTCTAGACCCCGCAGGAGCGCTTTGTGCTGCTGATGATCGACAACTACGACAGCTTTACCTACAACCTCGTGCAGTACCTGCAGGAGTTAGGTGAAGAAGTGTGCGTCGTTCGCAACGATGAGTTGTCCGTGGCGCAGATCGATGCCTTGAAGCCTGACCGCATCGTGATTTCGCCGGGCCCCTGCACGCCCACAGAGGCGGGCGTCTCTGTGGCCGTGATGAAGGAGCTCGGGCCACGCATTCCGGTTTTCGGCGTCTGCCTCGGGCACCAGTCCTTGGGTCAGGCCTTTGGCGGCGATGTGGTTCGCGCCAAAGTCATCATGCATGGCAAGACCTCACAGATTCGCCACGGCGGCAAGGGCGTTTTTGCCGGTCTGCCGGATGATTTTGAAGCGACGCGCTACCACTCGCTGGTCGTGGCGCAGGCCACGTTGCCAGCGGCGCTCGAAGTGACGGCGTGGACCGAAGCCGAAGGCGGCGGTATCGACGAGATTATGGGTCTGCGCCATCGCGAGTACCCAGTCGAGGGCGTGCAGTTCCACCCAGAGTCCATCCTGACGCAGCACGGTCACGCCTTGCTGAAAAATTTTGTCGAGCGCCGCTGATGCGCGCCCTCGTTTGGACATGGCTTGTTGTTTGCCTTCTCGCCACATCGGTGCATGCGGCTGAGACCGCGCCGGTTGAGCGTTTGGATGGCAGCAGTGCTGAGGCTTTCTTGGAAAGCCGCGTCGCGCTCGAGCAGCACATGTCTCTTGAGCAACGCCTCGCCTTCAATATGAAGCTGGCACAGATTCGCAGTGGTTTGGCGGAAAAGCAGGGTCACCACATCGATGACCAGAGCTTTGCCAAAGCACTGGACGGAAAAAGCATCGACGACATCAACGCCATGGCGGCTGGAACGCCATCCAGCATCACCATCGATATCGAACCTCACGACGACACCTGACTATGCCGTTCTCCCCCCAGCAGGCGCTCCAACGCGTCATCGAACACCGCGAGATTTTCCACGACGAAATGATTGATCTGATGCGTCAGGTCATGCGTGGTGATGTCTCGCCGGTCATGACGGCCGCCATCTTCATTGCGCTTCGCGTGCGCAAAGAAACCGTGGGTGAAATCGCCGGTGCGGCGAAGGTCATGCGCGAGTTTTCTGCCAAGGTCGAGGTGCAGGATCCGGCGCACTTTGTCGACATCGTGGGCACGGGCGGAGACGGCGCACATACGTTCAATATCTCGACGTCGGCCATGTTTGTGGCCGCGGCTGCAGGTGCGAAAGTGGCCAAGCACGGCAATCGCAGCGTGAGCTCGAAGTCGGGAAGCGCCGACGTACTCGAGGCTTTGGGCTGCGCGATCGAATTGCAGCCTGCACAAGTCGCGGCTTGCCTCGACTCTGCTGGCATTGGCTTCATGTATGCGCCCATCCACCATCCGGCCATGAAGAACGTGGCGCCGGTACGGCGCGAAATGGGCGTGCGTACTTTGTTCAATATTCTTGGCCCGCTTACTAATCCTGCGGGTGCACCGAACATCTTGATGGGTGTATTTCACCCCGATCTGGTCGGCATCCAAGCTCGTGTATTGCGTGAACTGGGTAGCAAACGCGCGCTTGTCGTGTGGGGTCGTGACGGCGTGGATGAGATTTCGCTTGGCGAACGCACGCTCGTGGCCGAGCTTCGCAACAGCGACCTGAGCGAGTACGAAATCGCGCCCGAGGATTTCGGCATTGCGCGAGCGCCGCTGTCGCTTCTTCGTGTGGAAGATCCGCAAGCATCCAAGCTCATGCTGCTCGATGCGCTGAATGGTGCAGCGGGCCCGGCCAGCGATGTGGTGGCGCTCAACGCTGGCGCTGCCCTTTACGCCGCAAACGTGGCCGTCAGCATCAAGGATGGCTTGGATCGCGCACGTGCCGTTATGGGCAGCGGGGCGGCGCGTGCGAAGGCAGACCAGTTCGTCGCGCTCACTCAGCGCGTCAGCACGGGAGCGCTCTCGTGAGCGACGTGCTTCGGAAGATTCTGGCGCGCAAAGCGGAAGAGGTGGCCGCGTGTCGTGCACGTGCGCCCCTCGCAGAGGTGATGGCCTGCGCCGCGGAAGCTTCGCCCGTGCGCGGATTCGCTAGCGCCTTGGAGCGCAAGATTGCTGCGGGGCAGCCTGCCGTCATTGCGGAAGTGAAGAAGGCCAGCCCGAGCAAGGGTGTGATTCGCGCCGACTTTCAGCCAGCAGCGATCGCGGCCAGCTACGAGCGTGGCGGAGCAGCATGCCTGTCGGTACTGACCGACATCGATTTTTTCCAGGGCAGTGATGCCTACTTGCAGCAGGCTCGAGCAGCCTGCGCACTTCCCGTGTTGCGCAAAGACTTCACGATTGATGAGTACCAGGTTCACGAAGCGCGGGCTCTGGGTGCTGATTGCATCTTGCTCATCGTGGCCGCGCTGGACGATGCGCAGCTGGCGGGCTTGTGTAACTTGGGCATGGGCTTAGGCATGGACGTGCTGGTGGAAGTGCACGACACCGACGAACTTGAGCGCGCATTGCAGACTGCTTCGCCATTGATTGGCATCAACAACCGAGACCTGCGTAGTTTTGAGGTGTCGCTCGACACCACGCTCGCAATGAAGCCCTTGGTGCCCGCTGATCGGCGCTTGGTGACAGAGAGCGGCATTCTTCTGGCCGATGACGTGAAGCGAATGCGCGATGCGGACATCCATGCCTTCTTGGTCGGCGAAGCGTTTATGCGCGCCGAAGACCCGGGCAGCGCTCTGGCGCAATTGTTCGCCTAAACCAACACAGGCGAGCTAGCAGTCGCCCAACACGCGCACAAAGCGCAGCGCGCCATCGCGGTAGCCGCATGCACGATAGAAGCTGTGCGCTTCTTCACGATGCAAGGCGGTGGTGAGTTCCACGCGTAGCGCACCCGCATCGCGCGCCATGGCTTCGGCGTGTCGAAGCAGGAGGCGTCCCACGCCGCTGCGGCGCGCGACCGGATCAATGACCAGTGCAGTGATCCGGCAGGTCAACCCACCCAGCGGCAGGTAGTAGCGTTTATCCAGCGCCATCAGGCCCAAGCAGCGCCCTTCCACTTCGGCGAGCAACAGGCTCTGTGCCGAGTCCTTCGAGAGCGACAGGATGCGCTGGGCGGCATCCTCGGGTTCGCAGGGGTAGCCCAGTTCGCCCAATAGGCGTGCCACATCAGCGCCATCGCTGAAGCGGGCGTCGCGCACCCGCGGAATCGACGCTACGAAGAGTCCCTCAACGGGTGCCATACACCACGATGGTTTTGCCGCGAGCGTGCAGCGCGCCTTGTTCTTGTAGTTGCTTCAGCACGCGGCCGGCCATTTCGCGCGAGCAACCCACGATGCGCGCCAATTCCTGACGCGAAACGCGAATCTGCATGCCTTGCGGATGGCTCATCGCATCTGGCTCCTGACACAGGTCGTGAAGCGCACGAATGATGCGGCTGCCCACATCCAGAAAGGCCAGGCGGCTCGCCTTGCGGCTAGTTTCCAGCAGGCGCTTCGAGAGCTGTGCACCAATCACGTAGAGCAGCTTGGGCGCATCGGCGACCAACGGGCCGGTGAGCAGCTGGTGCAAGCGTTCGTAGCTGATTTCCGCCAGCTCGCAGGTGGATCGTGTGCGCAAGGTCACCACACGCTTCTGGGCGGCAACAAAAAGACCCATCTCGCCGACAAAGTCGCCGGGGTTGGCGTAGCCCAACACCAATTCGCGTTCGTCGGCCTCTTCGCTGATCACGCTCAGGGCGCCTGACACCACGTAATAAAGGGTGCTCGCCGCGTCACCGGGGCGAAAAACGTCGGTGCGGTTCGGGTACTTGCGGCGATGGCACTGGTCCAAAAAGCGCGTCAGCGTGGGCTTATCAAGCTCAAGCGGCGAGTTGGGAGGCAGTGCGGACCGGATCTGGGGCGTCATGAAGGCGGAGGAAGCGAGTTGCATCAGGTGCGTCCTTTCAAGCGGTTCCCCTAGCTTAGGGCCCGCGGGATTGTGGATTCAATCGCCTTTTTAGCGTGATCTCGGTCAAAAAGGTGGCCCCGGCGAAATCCTTGCCCGATAATCGCGCCCTCTTCGCACCCCGCCCTCCGAGGAATCCCCGTGGTCAAGCCTCTGCCGCGCCTGCGTCTTCAGGGTTTCAACAACCTGACCAAGGCGTTGAGCTTCAACATTTATGACGTGTGCTACGCGGTCACCGAAGACCAGCGCAAGCGCTACATCGAGTACATCGATGAGGCCTACAACGCCGAGCGTCTGACCCAGATCCTTACGGATGTGGCCGAAATCATCGGCGCCAACATCCTTAATGTGGCCCGTCAGGACTACGACCCGCAGGGCGCGTCGGTGACCATCCTCATTTCCGAGGAGCCGATCATCGACAAGAAGGCGGCTGGCAAGGAACTCATTTCCGACGCAGTCGTCGAGCACGAAGAGGTCGATGCCTCGGTCGTGGCTCACCTTGATAAGAGCCACATCACGGTGCACACCTACCCGGAGACGCATCCGCATAACGGCATTGCGACGTTCCGCGCGGACATCGATGTGGCGACCTGCGGTGTGATTTCACCGCTGAAGGCACTCAACTACCTCATCGAGAGCTTCGAGTCGGATCTGGTGATCACCGACTACCGCGTGCGCGGCTTCACCCGCGATGTGCGCGGCACCAAGCACTACATCGACCACAAGATCAATTCGATCCAGGACTTCTTGGCCAAGCCGATCAAGAGCAAGTACGAAATGATCGACGTCAACGTCTATCAGGAAAACATCTTCCACACGAAGATGCACCTGAAGGAATTCGACCTCGACACTTACTTGTTCGAAGAGAAGGCCAAGAACTTGAGCTTCAAGGATCGCCTGCGCATCGAAGCGCAGTTGAAGCGCGAGATCGAAGAGCTGTTCCACGGTCGCAACTTAACCTAAGCGCTTCGGCGCTTTGGAACTTGCCTAGAACGGCCCGCTTCGGCGGGCGTTTGCGTTGCGGCCTCGCCAGTTGCCGTCAGAAGCGGTAGGCCAAGGCCTTCATCACTTTGGAGCTGGCGGCCATGGCTTGCGGAATCGGCGAGGGCAGGGCGCGTGCGCCGGCGTCCAAAGCGTGTTCGGCGTGGCGGGCTTCGTCGGCCTTCATGGTTTCCAGAATGCGGCGCGAGCGCAGATCGGCGGGCGGCAGTGTTTCGAGGTGTTCCTGCAGATGCGCTTCGACTTGACGCTCGGTTTCGACCACGAAGCCGAGGTTCCAGCCATCGCCGCGCAGGCCTGCAGCGAGGCCGATGGCGTAGCTGCCGGCGTACCAGAGCGGATTAAGGAGGCTGGGGCGGCTATCCAGTTCCCCGAGGCGGTCCGCGCACCAGGCCAGATGATCGGTTTCTTCCTGGGCCGCATCGAGCAGTTGCTGGCGGGTGGCTTCCTCGCGGGCGACAGCGGCCTGGCCGCAGTACAGGGCCTGAGCGCAGATCTCCCCAGTGTGATTGATGCGCATCAGCCCGGCTGCGTGGCGGCGCTCGGAGTCCTCCAGCGCCACATCCGCTTCGTTGCCGGCGGGGTTGGCCCGCGCCGCCGTGGGGCTGGCAAACACGGTGGCCAACCCGGCCTGCAGTTCGCCAATCCAATGGTCGAACGGGCTGCTATCGCGGAACGCATTGCGCATGGGGGGCTGGAGCACAGAAGAAAGTTGCCGTATCCTCGCGCACCCTCACGGCCCAACGCCAGAGCCCTTTTCGGCCGACTGGCGCGACCCCTGAACGCTTAGCCAGCCCCCGCCCCTTGCAAAGGGACGGGCGCCCAGCTATCCTTTTCCGTCTTACTTTCACTTTTTGCTTCTGGAGCCGTCATGAAGAACATGACCGTCAGCGCCAAGGCCGAGACCGTCCAGCGCGACTGGTTCGTCGTCGACGCCTCGGGCAAGACCTTGGGTCGCCTTTGCTCGGAGCTGGCATTCCGTTTGCGCGGCAAGCACAAGCCGACTTGGAGCCCGCACGTCGACACCGGTGACTATTTCGTTGTCATCAATGCCGACAAAGTTGCCGTCACCGGCAACAAGCTGCAGGACAAGATGTACTACCGGTTCACCGGTCACATCGGCAACCTGAAGTCCGAGTCGTTGCAGCAGGCCCTCGAACGCCACGCCGAGCGCGTGATCGAGATCGGCGTCAAGGGCATGTTGCCCAAGAATCCGCTGGGCCGTGCGATGTATCGCAAGCTCAAGGTCTACACGGGTGCCGAGCACCCGCACACCGCCCAGCAGCCGAAGCCGCTGGACCTGTAACGGATTAGGCAGACATGGCAATTCAGCAGAACTACGGCACTGGCCGCCGCAAGTCCTCGACCGCTCGCGTGTTCCTGCGCAAGGGTTCGGGCAACATCACTGTCAACGGTCGCGCTCTCGATGAGTTCTTCGGCCGCGAGACCTCGCGCATGATCGTGCGCCAGCCGCTCGAGCTGACCAAGACCACCGACCAGTTCGACATCTTGGTCACCGTTGAAGGCGGCGGCACCACGGGTCAGGCCGGCGCCATCCGCTTGGGCGTTGCCCGCGCGCTGGTCGAGTACAACGACACTCTGAAGCCGGAACTTCGCAAGGCGGGCTTCATGACCCGCGACGCACGCGAAGTCGAGCGTAAGAAGGTCGGTCTGCACAAAGCTCGTCGCGCCACGCAGTTCTCGAAGCGCTAATCGCGCTTCGGGCTTGAGGCATCTGCAGCCCGTTAGCCAAGCGGTAAGGCACCTGACTCTGACTCAGGCATTCGGTGGTTCGAATCCATCACGGGCTGCCACTCGAGCTCATCCAAAACGGCCCTTCGGGGCCGTTTTGCGTTTCTGGGCAAACGCGGCATGCTGTGCTTCGGCCCTGCGGATACCCCCCGATGACGGTTTCGAGCCACGAATTGGAAGCTCTCTTTCCGCTGCAGTCTCTGCGGCCTGAATCGCGGCAGTATCTGGGGCGCGAGGCGCTCGAAATCACCTCGGCGCGCGATGATGTGGTGTTTCGCGCCGGCGATATCGACGAAGACACGGTCTATGTGACTCGGGGCGTGGTGCGCTGCGACTACCCGGATGGGCGGAGCACCCAGCATCAGGCGGACTCGCCCGTTCACGGCCGCTACCCGTTGAATGATGCGGTGCCGCGCCGCTTCACAGCGACGGTGGTCAGCCGCGATGCGCGCGTGCTGCGCTTGAACCGCCGCCAAGTCGAAAAGCTCATCGCCTGGGACCAGATCAGCCGCCAACCGGATTTTCGTTTTTTTGATGCGCGCGCCAACGGCAATGAGTGGGCGTATCGGCTGCTTCAAGCTCCGGCTTTCCGGCGTTTGCCTACCGGAAATCTCGAGCGCTTGTTTCAGGCCTTCGTCGAGCAGACCGTTGCGTCAGGCGAGGTCGTGGTCGCTGAAGGCGAACCGCCTGGCGATTTCTTTGTGATTCGCTCGGGCACCGCGTCCGTCACCAAAACCCTGGATGGCAGCGCCAAAGTGGTGGCCTACCTTGCAGAAGGCGATGCATTTGGCGAAGACGGTCTGCTGTCGAATCAGCCGCGCAACGCCACCGTGCGCATGCTGCAGGGCGGCACCTTGCTGCGTTTGGGCCGAGTGGAGTTTGAGGCGGTACTGAAGCCGCCGGTCATCAAGTGGTTGCTGCCGGCTGAGGCCGCGCGAAAAGCGCAGGAAGGCGCGATTGTGCTCGACGTGCGCTTGCCCGAAGAGGTCGCGCAGCGTTCGATTTCAGGGGCGCTCAATATCCCCTTAGCGCGATTGCGCGAGGATGGCCCGGCGCAACTTCCTGCGGGCAGGCCAATCATCGTCTACTGCAACACGGGCGAGCGTTCCGCGGCGGCGGCCTTCATTCTGTCGCGCTTGGAGCGCGATGTGTCTGCCATCCATGGCGGGCTAGGCGCGATGCTGCGCTTGCAAGCGCAGCAGCAGGCGGCCGCGGAAAACAGTACTGGGCCAGCTCCAATCTAAGCCATGGGCTGCAGGCTTCGCGGCGCGCTACACGCTGCGCAGGCCTAGCGATTGGCGCGCACGTTTCCCGCACTGATGACCACATCCGCGGGTCGGCGCGCAAACAGCCCCACGCTGACGACGCCGGGAATCTGGTTGATCTCGCGTTCCAGCCCGAGCGGATCAACGATGCGCATGTTATGCACATCCAGAATCCAGTTGCCGTTGTCGGTAGTGACGTTTTCGCGCCACACCGGCTGCCCGCCCAGTGCCACCAACTTGCGGCCCACCAACGAGCGCGCCATCGGCACCACCTCGACGGGGAGCGGGAAACGACCGAGGACATCGACTTCCTTCGCGGAGTCGATGATGCAAACGAACTTGGCGCTGGCTTCCGCAATGATCTTCTCGCGCGTGAGCGCAGCGCCGCCGCCCTTGATGAGGCGATTGTGCGGGTCGCATTCATCGGCGCCATCCACGTATAGGGACAGCGGCCCCGCGGCATTCAGGTCGATCACGCGGATGCCCAGCGACTTGAGTTGCGCAGTGCTTTGCTCGGAGCTGGAAACGGCGGATTCAATACGGTCCTTCATGCTGGCTAAGCCATCGATGAAGTACTTCACTGTGGAGCCTGTGCCCACGCCCACGATCATTCCGTCTTCGACATAGTCGAGGGCCTTGGCGGCGGACGCGCGTTTTTGTTCGTCGGCGGTGCTCATGGGGTTTTCTTCTCCAGCGAAAGGATGTGTTTCCACTGCGCGGCAGTGACCGGCAGCACGGACAGGCGGTTGCCACGACGCAGCAGGGCGAAATCATCGAGCGCTTCAGCGTGGTTGCGAATCTCGTCCAGGCTGATGGTTCGGCTCAAGGCGCGCTCAAAACCAATGTTGACCAACCACCAGCGCGGCTCTTCGGGGCTGCTCTTGGGGTCGAAGTAGTCCGAATCTGCCACGAACTGCGTCGGGTCCGGGTAGGGCGTGGACGCCACTGTGGCTAGGCCCACAACGCCCGGAATAGCGCAGTTGGAGTGGTAGAAGAACACGCCATCGCCGACCTTCATTTGCTTCCACATGAAGTTGCGCGCTTGGTAGTTGCGCACGCCGGTCCATGGCTCTTCACCCACGCGACCAAGGTCGGTGATGGAAAACTCGTCGGGCTCGCTCTTCATGAGCCAAAACTGGCGTTTCTTCTCAGCCATGGCTTTTGTCCTTCATGCGTTCAGAAAAACGGTGCACTGCACGTTCGGTGACCACCGCATCGAGTGGCACGTCCCAAGGCTCTGAGAGCAGATCATCGCTTTGCTGCCAGGCATAGCCGACACCGATGAGTAACGGGCCGCTTGCGGCGTTCGATGCGAAGCTGCGGTCGTACCATCCGCCGCCTTGGCCGAGCCGCTCGCCGGAGCGTCCAAAGGCCAGTAAGGGAACGAGCACAACGGATAGCGCGCTGCCTTCAAGCAGGGGTGAATCCTGCGGCTCTGGGATGCCATGCCGATTGGGTGCTAAGGCCTGCCCTGCGCGCCACTCGGCAAAGCGCAACACACCGTCCTCGTGCAGAACGGGCAAACACCAGGCGTGTTGTGTTTCCAAGCTCGCTTGCACTGCGTGCAAGGGCAGTTCGCCACCGACCGCCCAGTAGCCGGCAATGCGTCCAGCACGCTGGCTGAGAACGGGGCGCAAAAGAGCCGCCACCTCAGCGGCTGCCTCGAGGCGCTCGCGCGGCGGCAGTTTGCGGCGACGCTCGCGCAGGGCGCTTCGCATCATCTGCCGCGCTTCGGCGCGCTGCTCAGCCTGAGTGCGGGCCGCGTCAGTCGGGTTCAAGTAAACGTCCTCCGCCATGCCGATGCGTACGTAACGACCTTGATCCAGAGGGATCAAGTGGGAATGCAGTCATCGCCTTTAGGCTTTCCGCAACAGGGCGGACATGCACACCAGCGATGAAGCTGTACTCCCGGGCCGTTTTTATGGGTCAAGGCGAAATGTTAGCGCACGCTGTCGAGCACAGCAGAGGACGCGCCTGCAGTATAGCGGCGAGGCCATGCGCGCGCGGTGTGACGGTGTGCGCCGTTCAGCGCGCGGCGTGTGCGCCAAGAAGCGCTTCGACCTTGCGATTGAGGTCAGCAATGCCGCGTTGCAAGTCGCCATCGCGACCGTCTAGCTCGCGCCGAAAGCTGTTGACCTCTGCGGCCAGATTGAGCGCAGCAATGACCGCCACGCGGTCGAACGCGGCCATGCGGTTGTCGCCGCGAATGCCGCGCATGCGTGCGTCAAGCAACTGCGCTGCGGCCTGCAAGACGTCGCGCTCCTCTGGCGGGCAGCCAATGGTGAACTCGCGATCAAGGATGCGAACGGATACGCCTTCAGTCACGGGCTGGCCTCTAGGGATTTCAGGCGCTGAATCATGGCTTCGACACGGGTTCGCGCTTGTTCATTCTTCGAAAGAAGCTGCGCGCGCTCGCCGGCAAGTTGCTCCTGAGCGCTGCGCAACCGCTGGTTCTCTTCGGAAAGGCGTTGACACAGCGCAGCGAGAGCATCGATGCGTGCGGCCAAAGTGGCCAAGTCGTCTCGTGGGTCGGGAGCGCGATTCATGCCGGCATCTTCTGTGGGCGGAGGAACAACGGTCAAGCGGTCGGTGCGCTAAAGCGCGTGCTGTCTTGTCGATCACGAATAAAGCTGAGGCAGCGGGTGGGTTCCAGCGGAGGCGACAACCAATAGCCCTGAATCTCGTCGCAGCCCTGTCCGCGCAAGTAACCCAGTTGCGCCTCGGTTTCCACGCCCTCGGCCACCACATGCAAGGCCAAGGAATGCGCCATGGTGATGATGGTGGCGGTGATGGCTTTGTCATCCGGGTCATCGGTGAGGTCGCCGATGAACTCTTTGTCGATCTTCAGTGTGTCGATCGGCAGGCGCTTCAAGTACACCAGCGAAGAGTAGCCAGTGCCGAAGTCATCAATGGCGACACGAACACCCACTTGACGCAGCTGATGCAGCACGGAAAGCGCTTGCTCTGCGTTCTGCATCACCATGCTCTCGGTCACTTCGAGCTCGACACGGCTCGGAGCGATGCCCGTTTCGGCCAAAATGGCCTTGAGTTGCTCGGCCAAGGGAGCGCGAAGCAGCTGGAGAGCCGACACATTCACGCTGCAGGCGATGTCTGTCAGGCCGGCGTCCTGCCATTGACGTAGCGTGAGGCAGGCCTCGCGCAAAACCCATTCGCCGATGCTCAGAATCAGGCCGCTTTCTTCCGCGAGCGGAATGAACTGCGTCGGGCCGATTTCGCCGAGCTCCGCGGACCGCCAGCGCAGCAGGGCTTCCACGCCGACGATGCGATTAGTGCGCAAGCTGAGCCGGGGCTGGAAGACGAGGCGAAATTCATTCAGCGCCAGCGCACGGCGCAGTGCGGCGAGCATGGTGGCTCTGCGGCGCGACTCGGCATCCATGGCTTCGTCATAGATCTCGAAGGTGTTTCTTCCTTTCGACTTGGCCTGGTACATGGCTGTATCTGCGAACTTCAACAGATCAGTCGGCACCATCGCGTGGTCGGGATACAGACTGATGCCAATGGATGGCGTGATGCTCACCGTATGCCGATCGTCTACTTCAAGCGCCGTGCTGAAGGCGCCCAGCATTTCGCGCGCCAAGCGTTCCACCGCGGCGACGCCGTCGATGTCTTCGACGATGATGGTGAATTCGTCGCCGCCCAAGCGCGCCACGGTGTCGGTGGGGCCAACCGAGGCCTGAAGTCGCGCCGCTGCCGACTTGAGGAGGCGATCGCCCGCTGCATGCCCCAAGGAGTCGTTGATGTCCTTGAAGTGGTCAAGGTCGATGAACAACACCGCGACATGACTCTCTTGCCGACGTGCGCGAATGATGGCGCGGGACAGGCGTTCCGACAGCAGCGAGCGATTGGGAAGGCCAGTCAGCGTGTCGTAATTGGCCAAATAGCGCAGTTCTTGCTCAGCGCGCTTCTTCTGCGTGATGTCGTTCACCACCGCCACAAAGTGCGTGCGCTCTTGGTGCGTATCGGTGACTTCCGAGAGTTCAATCCAACTCAGGAACTCGCCGCCATCCTTGCGCCTCTGCCACATTTCACCGGACCAATGCCCGCTGCGCACAAGAATGCCGCGCACACGCTGATAGAACTCCCCACTGTGCTGACTTGAATCCAGCAGGTTGGCCGCCAGCCCGATCACTTCCTCGTCGTTGTAGCCCGTGATGCGCGAAAACGCAGGGTTGACGGCGACAAAGTTGAAATCCAAATCAATGACAGAAACCGCTTCGCTCATGCTGCGAAACACTTCGTAGGCCACGCGGGTCTCGCGCTCGGCGCGACGCAGTTCACCGATATCGCGCGTCGTTCCACCCAGCTTGCTGGGCTTGCCACTCGCATCGCGATCAGTCACGCGACCGCGTGCTCGCACCCAGATCCACTCTTGGTCAGCGCCGCGAATTCGGTGCTCGGATTCGAAGTTCTCGGTCTCACCGTTGACATGGCGCTCAACCAAGCGCCGCAGTCGCTCGACATCGTCGGGGTGCACCATTTCGGTGCGCCACTTCGCCAGCGCCACATCATTCGGTGCCGAATCCCCCGTGATGCGCTGAATCCCTTGGCGGTGCAGTACGCCAGTCTTGATGTCGAGTTCCCAAACCACGTCGCCGGAAGTCGACAGGATCAAATCAAGCTGCTGCTTCTGACGCCGCAGTAATGCGGTTCTTGACTCAATCTCCCGCCGCGCGCGACGGCGATCATTTAGCCAAAGCAGTAGAACGCCAGCGAAGACCAGACCAAGGACTGTCAGCAGAAACCAGGCATCGGCCGCGCTGCCATCGCCACTCATGCTTTGCGAATGCGCTGAGCCGGTGGCGAGCGCAAGGAGTAGCGGCCCGCGAGTGGCGAGCGAATAGCGGCAGTGGTGAGCCTTTGCGGCAGGTCCAGCGGGCATCGCGCGGCGCCACCTCGAGGTGTTTCAGTGGAATCCAGTGTACGCAGACGGCGCGAAGGCTCCAAGTTGCGGGGGGCTGGTAGACTGCCGTCCAACTTTTTTGCGGCGCCGTGCCTGTGTCCGAGTCCTTGCCTTCGTATGCTGCCGTCGCCGATCAGATTTCGGCCCTCCAGCTTTCGGTTGATCCGGCTGAATTGCATGGTTCCCTTTGCGCACTGCGCTGCGGCAATGCCGATCGTGCCAATTGGTTGGCGGAGGCCATGAGCGACGACAGCGTGCCCCTGCCGCCGGATCATTCGCCGCTCGGACTTCTCGCCTCGGTCACGGCGCAGCAGCTGGACGGCGCGGATTTCGGCTTGGAGCTCTTGCTACCCGAGGAAGAAACGCCGGTGAGCGAGCGCGGCGAAGCTCTTGTGGCGTGGTGTCGCGGGTTTATTGGTGGCGCAGGCTTGGCCGGCTTCGTGGCGCAGCTGAGTGATGAGGCGACCGAAGCGCTTGAAGACGTGGCGCGCATTGCTGAGTCAGACGTGGGCTATGACGATCCAGAGGCCGACGAAGAAGCCTTGGCCGAGATTGAAGAGTTTGTTCGAGTTGCCGCTCTGCTGATCCATGGGGATTGCATGGCCGCGCGCACTGACCGGAAGCGTCTGCACTGATGGCTGGCCTGAAGCCACCCGCTCCGATTTCGCGATCGGAATACCAGCGCCGCCGCCGCGCTCTGCTGCAGATGGCCCAAGACGATGCCATCTTGATTCTTCCGGCTTCGCCTGAGCGGGTACGCAGCCACGATACCCATCACCCCTACCGTCAGGACTCAGACTTCGAGTACCTCACTGGCTTCCCAGAGCCTGAAGCGGTTTTGGTTCTGGTGCCCGGGCGCCCGCATGGCGAAACCCTGCTTTTTTGCCGGGAACGCCACCCGGAGCGTGAGCAGTGGGATGGTCCGCGTGCGGGCCCCGAAGGGGCGGTCGATGTGTATGGCGTGGACGATGCCTACCCCATCGACGACATCGACGAGATTCTTCCCGGCCTTCTCGAAGGCCGCAGTCGCGTGTACTACCACTTCGGCCGCGATACCGATTTCGATTTGAAATTGATCGGTTGGGTGAACCGGGTGCGCGCACAGGTTCGCCAAGGGGCGCAGCCGCCTCATGAATTCCTAGAACTCGGCCACTTGCTTCACGAGCTGCGCCTGTTCAAATCGGCGTCCGAATTGCGACAGATGCGCTTTGCAGCCAACGTGGCGGCCGAAGCCCAAAAAGCCGCGATGCGCGCCACGCGCCCCGGCGGCTTCGAGTACCAAGTCGAAGCGGCGCTGTGGCAGGTATGGCGGCAGCACGACACCGTGCCTGCGTACAACCCGATTGTGGGGGCGGGAAGTAACGGCTGCGTGCTGCATTACGTGGCGAACCGCGCGCCGCTTCTCGATGGCGATTTGCTGTTGTGCGATGCGGGCGCCGAGTTTCGAGGCTATGCCTCTGACATCACCCGCACGTGGCCCGTGAATGGCCGCTTCAATGCGGAGCAGAAGGCGCTCTATGAGCTGGTGCTCGCCGCGCAAGCGGCGGCCATTCATGAGGCTCGGCCTGGCCGGCCGTATGCGGCTGTGCATGACGCTGCAGTGCACACTCTGGCCGAGGGCTTGCTGTCGCTCGGGCTCCTCAAGGGCACGCTGAAGAAAGTGCTCGAAACCGAGGCCTACAAGGCGTTCTACATGCACAAGACCGGCCATTGGATTGGCTTGGATGTGCACGACGTGGGCGAATACAAAATCGCTGGCGAATCGCGGCTCCAGGAGCCCGGCATGGTCTTCACGGTTGAACCGGGGCTCTACATTGCACCGGGCAGCAAGGTGCCGGCGAAGTGGCAGGGCATTGGCATTCGTATCGAAGACGAAGTGCTGATCACCGCTGAGGGGCATGAAGTCATCACGTCGGTGGTGCCGAAAGCAGTGGATGCCGTACAGGACTGGATGGCAGGGCGCTAAGCGTTTCGTCGGCACTTGCGCCTTGCGAGCAAGTGGGCAAAATCCCCCGCTGTCTTTCGTTTTGCCCCCCATGAATCCGGAGTACTCGATGCGTTTTGCTTGCCTGGCCCTCGGCCTTTTTGTGTGTGTGCAATTCCCCGCGGCGTTGGCTTCAGAGGTCGCCACCGTGGCTCAGGCTCAGGCCAGCCAAGAGGCGGTGGTGAAGAAACTCAAGAGCGGTGAGTTCGATTACGTGCAGCGTGGCCATAGGCAAAAGATTGCGGCCCTGCAGGAGGAGTTGGCGGGGATTAATCCCGCAGGTGGCTTGGAAGCTGACGCGCGAGCCGTCGCCTTGGTCGGCGAGATCGATGCCTTGATGACCGACGCACAGTTGGATAGGCCTGTGTGCACTCGCGAGAAGGAAATCGGTAGCAACCGGATGACGCGTGTATGCCGTACACGCCGTCAGATGCAGGAACAAGCCAAAGCCGCGCGACGCGGCGGCTAACGTCTACATATCGTGTTTGTGCAGTGCCAAGCCTCGCGCTTGGTACTGCTTCCAGCGCTCGCGAAGCGGCACACGTGCCGCTGCATCGGCGGGAACAACTTCAAGGACGCGCTCGAAACCTTCGGCAACTGGGGCTGCTCGTAGGTTGATGACGAGCGGGCGGAGCGGCACATCCGTTCCTGGCGCCGCGATGAGCACCGGCACGTCCTCTTCCTGATCTTCCGAGCCGGCGATCTGGTGCGCGATGAAGCTGTCCTCTTCGAAGGACCACAGCAGGTCGTCCAACTCTTCAGCCTGTGCTTGCGAGTCGCACAAGACCAAAGTGCCCTTGCCGGTGGCTTCGCAACGCTTTGCCAGTTCGCACACGAGCAGCAAGGGCTGCTCGCGGAAACGAGGCTTGTCGATCAGGTAGAAATCGGCGCGAGACATGAGAGGAGGGCGGGCTGTGAAGTCCCGCCCCTGATGCTCAGGCGGCCTGATTGATCAGCCAGCGCGTCAGCAGGCCGACCGGTCGGCCGGTGGCCATGCCTTTGCGGCCTTCATCCGAGCTGCTGCCCGCGATGTCGAGGTGCGCCCAGCGCTGGCCTTCGGCGAAGCGCGCAAGGAAGCAGGCCGCGGTGATCGAGCCGGCCGCTTTACCGCCGATGTTGTAGACGTCGGCGTAAATCGAGTCGAGCTGCGACTGGTAGTCGTCCCAGATCGGCAGGCGCCAAGCGCGGTCGTGCGCGTAGTCACCCGCAGCGACCAGCTCAGCAGCCAGATCGTCGTGATGGGTCATCAAGCCCGTGGCGTGCTTGCCCAGCGCGATGATGACTGCGCCTGTGAGTGTGGCCACATCGACGAGGGCCTTCGGCTCGAAGCGCTGCGCATAGGTCAGCGCATCGCAAAGGATCAGGCGACCTTCGGCGTCGGTGTTGCCGACTTCGATGGTCTTGCCGCTCATGGAGGTGAGCACATCGGACGGGCGGTAGCTGTCGCCGTCAGGCATGTTTTCAACGGCCACGGCGAGCGCGATCACATTGATCGAAAGCTTCAGCTTGGCTGCGGTGAGGAAGCTGCCCAGCACGCTGGCCGCACCCAACATGTCGAACTTCATTTCTTCGATGCCGCCTTGCACCTTCAAGTTGATACCGCCGGTATCGAAGGTGATGCCCTTGCCGACCAGCACGTGTGGCTTCGCATCGCCGCCGCCGTTCCACTTCAGCACGATCAGCTTCGGGCGGTTGGCAGAGCCACGGCCCACGGCCAGCAGCGAGCCCATGCCGAGCGCCTGCATGTCGGCTTCTTCAAGCACTTCCACGCTCACGCCGGCGTTTTCCGCGGCGATTTTGCGTGCCACATCGGCCAGATAGCCCGGGTTGCAAATGTTAGGCGGCAGGTGGCCGAGCTCGCGCGCCAATTCCGTGCCGGCGGCGATGGCCTTGCCGCGCTCAAAAGCGGCGTTGTCGCTGCCCACGATGGCCAGCGCCAAGAGGCCTTGGTCCGCCGCGACCTTACGCGTCGCGGTGTAGCGATACGCGGTGTGATCGGCCACGGCCACGGCTTGCTCAATGGCGAACCCGGCATCGCGACCGACGATGGCGACTTCGGCAAGCGTCAGCGTGGCCTTCTTTGCGGGTGTGGCCTTCAAGCCGCGCACGGCTTCGGCGATGGCCTTCTGGAAGGCGGGCGCATCGAACTTAGCGGCGTCGCCCAAGCCGACCACAAGAACGCGAGGTGAGGTCACGCCTGGAAGATCGGTGAGCAGGGTGGTCCGGCCGGTCTTGCCGGGCAGGTCGCCGCGCGCGTGAAGAGCGGCCAATCGACCGCCACTCGCCGCGTCGACGGCGGCTGCGGACGGCGAGAGCGTGCCATCGGCGAACACGCCGACAACAATCGCGTCGGTCGCCTGCTGGATGACGGGGGTTTGGTTCAGTTCGAATTCGAGTGCCATCGACGACTTTCCGTAGAATGCGGCAGCTTGCCGGTCATTTCCGGGAAGATGCGGTTCGGAGCGAGAGCACCGGCCGCGACCGCGGCGGTACCCGAAGGGGCCGCGAGTGTAATCGATCCCGTGCGAGGACAGCCTTGACGACCCTGCAGCGTTACCTCGTCAGACAGCTGGCGGCCAGCGTGCTCGCCAGCGTGGTGGTGCTGCTGTTGGTGAGCTTGGGTGGCGTCTTTGCCGATCTGGTGTCGGAGATCGCCCGCGGCCGTATTCCTGCGCCGCTGCTTTTCTCGCAGTTGGGTCTGCGCGTGGTGTCGTTCCTGCCTTTGGTGCTGCCCTTGGGCTTGTTCATCGGATTGATGATGGGCATCAGCCGCCTGTATCGCGACAGCGAAATGGCGGTGCTTGCTGCTTTGGGCCAAGGACCCCGGCAGCTGCTGCTGCCCATGGCGGCGGTGACTTTGCCGATCGTTCTGGTCATCGCCACTGCGGCTCTTTGGCTGGGCCCCTTGGCCGAGCGTGTGGCGCGCCAAGCCGTTCAAGATGCCAATCGAAGTTTTCTGGTGGCGGGTTTGGATGCCGGCCGCTTCGTTGAGTTGCCGGGAGGGCGGGGCGTGGTGTTTGTGGGTGAGCTCTCGCCCGATGGGCGCAGCTTTAAGCGCTTGTTCGTGCAGATGCAGCGGAAGGATCGTGTCGATGTGATCACCGCTGTGGAAGGCGAGATGTTCCTGGATGGCGGCGGGCGTTTCTTGCGTTTGCGCGACGGTTTTCGCGCTGAAGGTAAGCCTGGTGAGCGGGATTTCCGCTTGCAGCGCTTCCAGGTCAACGAGATTCGCTTGCCCGATCCAGATGATGCGCGCGGCGATCCCTTGGCCGGGCGGCCCACCATGGCGCTGATCACGCCCACCGCCACGCCGCGTGCCCGCGCCGAGTTTCACTACCGCATTGGCGTGCCGCTGCTCACTCTGGCCTTGGCACTGCTTGCGCTACCGCTATCGCGCAGCCCGCCACGGCAGGCTCGCTACGGAAGAATGATTGTGGCGGTGCTGGCCTATGTGTTCGGCATGAACCTGATGGTGTTGGGCAAGGCATGGTTGGCCGCGGGGCAGATCCCGATGGAGCTCGGCCTGTGGTGGCTGCACGTGCCGGTCTTCCTGCTGGCCATGGTCTTGGTCTGGCGTGATGGCGCACTTCTTGCGCTACGGAGGGCTGCGGCATGACGCTGTTTCCTGTGCATCGGCGTTACATCGGGCGCTCGGTTCTGTTGGCGCTGTTGGGCGCTTGGGCCGTGCTCACGGGCTTCAACGTTCTGGGTGCTTTGCTGGGTCAAGTGGATGACTTCAATCAAGGCACGTACGGCCTTGGTCACGCGCTGCTGTACGTCACGCTGCAACTTCCGCGACGCGCCTACGAAAACTTCGCCATGGCGGCAGTGATTGGCAGCGTGCTGGCTTTGGGCGGATTGGCGGCTCGCTCTGAGTTGGTGGCGTTCCGTGCGGCCGGTCTTTCACCTTGGCGCATGGTGCAAAACGCGCTGCTCGTCGTGATGGCCTTGGCGATACCGCTTGCTGTGCTGACCGAAACCTTTGCGCCTTGGGCTGAGCAGCGTGCGCAGGCACTCAAGCTTGCGGCGACACAAACCGAAGTGACCCTCGCTTCCGGCGCCAATGTTTGGGCCCGCGAGGGCAGCGAAGTGTTTAACGCTCGCGGCGGTCAAAAGCGCGTGGTGGATGGCAAAACCCAGCTCGTGTTTGAGGGCGTTCGGGTTTTTGCTTTCGATGAGCAGGGCCGCTTGAGTTGGATTCAAGAAGCCGCGGAAGCCGAATACAGCGAAGGCATTGGCTGGGAGTTGCGCGACGTGAAGCGCACCGTGTTCAGCGCGCGAAGCGTCGCGGTCGAGACCTTCCCTGAGCAGGCTTGGGACACGGAGCTTCGTCCTGGCGTGATCGAGGCCAGCTTGCTTCGGCCAGACCACCTCTCGACTGCAGCGCTTGGCGCGCAAATTGCCCAACTGCAACGCAACGGCTTGGATGCCGGCTCCTTGCAGGACGCCTATTGGTCGCGTTGGTTCTTCCCGTTCACAGCTGTGGCGCTCGTGTTTGCTGCGGCGCCCTTTGCGTTTGGCCAGCGGCGCAGCGGCGGCTTCGGCATGCGCTTATTCGTGGGCATCGTGTTTGCGCTGGTGGCGCGTCTTCTGCAACCCATGCTGGTGAACCTCGCCAAGGCTTACCAGCTGCCGATTGTCTTGGCGTACCTCGTTCCCGTGCTGTTGCTCGTGGCCTTGGGCTATGTGCTGATCAGGCGGCGGCTGTGAGCCGCACGAAACGTGTGCCGGAGAGCTGGTCGTAGAGCGCAGCACGTTCGTCGTTGAACAGGCTCCAAAGCGGGCCAATCAGTGCCACCGCGCTCGCCAGCCAAAAGGGCATGTGCGAGTTGCTCCATGGCAACAGGGCCGCGAGTTCCAGCGTGAGCAGCGCCGGTGCGGTACTCCATGCATAGCGCGCTGCTAATGCGGTCCATTGGGCGGTTTGCCCGTGGGCGGCAACGACGCGAAGGCGCCAAGGGCGCATGCCCAAGGTGGCACCACCGCGCGACCAGCTCAGCACGAGGTACGCCCCCGTGACGGTCCATAACCAGACGGCTTCGAGCAATGCGGCAGCGCTGCCGGGAGTGACGGGTTCGCCTCCTCGTAGCAAAAGCATCAGGGCGCTGGCCGCGAGCCAAAGCGCCATGATCGGCCAAATGTCGTAGATGAGTGCCACAAGGCGCCAGCCGATGCGGGCGGGCGTGGCAGTAGTTGCGTTTGAAGTCATGCGCGAAGGATACCGGCCGCCTCGGCTACAGTGAGTGCATGACCGCGCCTCATCGCCTTTCGCCTGCCGAACGCCGCCGTTTGCGCGAAGCGTGGCCAGACCTGCCCGAGCAGGATGCCGCCGATTTACAGGCGTTCTTGCGTCGTCATTGGGCGGAGACCGGCAGTGCGCGCGCCACACAGGCCGCCTATGCCGCCGATCTGGAAGGTGCAGCGCGCTGGTTGGCCCTGAAAGGTGCGCCGGGACTGCTCAATGCCAGTCGTGCGCAGTTGTTCGGATTCTTGGCCGAGCGCAATGCGCAAGGTTATGCGCCGCGCAGCACCGCGCGCCTGATGGCCGCCTTGCGCGCCTTTTATGCGGATGCCTTGCGGCAGCAGCGCCTGAAGGTCGACCCCACCGCCTTGCTCGACTTGCCGGCGTTACCGCGCAGCTTGCCCAAGGCCTTGGTCGAGTCGCAGGTCGATGCCTTGTTGAATGCCCCCGATCTCACCTCGCCCGCAGGTCTGGGTGAGCGCGCCATGTTGGAGCTGCTGTATGCCACGGGCTTGCGTGTGTCGGAGCTGGCTGGATTGCCCACATTGGCTGTGAACCTGCGACAGGGCGTGGTCCGGGTCGCGGGCAAGGGCGGAAAGGAGCGCCTCGTGCCATTGGGTGACGAAGCGCAGCATTGGTTGGAACGCTATTTGGCCGAGGCGCGG
>JAIXVL010000255.1 GCA_027483045.1 Lysobacteraceae bacterium | reverse complement strand
GCTCGCCTTGGCACTGGGGTGACCCTACGATGACGCGGCGGTGAATCCGTCGCGTTTCGTTTTTTTGGCGCCCGGAAAAGGGCCTCTCGGAGTCGTGGAATGACCGTTTATTCGCGCATCGCCGGCACGGGCAGTTACCTGCCGGAAAAAATCCTGACCAACGCCGACCTCGAAAAGATCGTCGAGACTTCGGACCAGTGGATTCGCGAACGTACCGGCATTCAACAGCGTCACATCGCCGCTGAAGGGCAGACCACCGTGGATTTGGCGGAGCAGGCCGCTCTGCGTGCCATGGAGGCTGCCGGCGTCACGGCTGCTGAACTCGATCTGATCGTGGTGGGTACCACCACGCCCGACATCATCTTCCCGTCCTCGGCGTGCTTGTTGCAGGCGCGCTTGGGAGCCAACGGCTGCCCTGCGTTCGACGTCAATGCTGCGTGCTCGGGCTTCATCTTTGCGCTCACGACCGCCGACAAGTTCATTCGCTCGGGTGCGGCCAAGACCGTCTTGGTGGTGGGTGCCGAAACGCTGACCCGCATTCTTGATTGGACCGACCGCAACACCTGCGTGTTGTTTGGTGATGGCGCCGGTGCGGTGGTGCTGAAAGCCGATACCGAGACCGGCATCCTCAGCACGCATTTGCACGCCGATGGCGGCAAGAAAGAGCTGCTCTACACGCCCGTAGGCGTTTCGGCGGGCTTCAATCTTGACGAAAAGAACGCCGGTATTCGCGTGCTGATGGCGGGCAGCGATGTCTTCAAGCATGCGGTCAAGGCGCTCGACAGTGTGGTGGACGAAGCGCTGGAGGCCAATGGTGTCTCGAAGGCTGACCTGGACTGGCTGATTCCGCATCAGGCCAACCTGCGGATCATCGAAGCGACCGCCAAGCGCCTTGCGATGCCGATGGATCGCGTCATTCTCACAGTGCATAAGCACGGCAATACGTCGGCCGCGTCGGTGCCGCTGGCGTTGGACGAAGCCGTGCGTTCGGGCAAGGTGCAGCGTGGCCAACTGGTCTTGATGGAGGCCTTTGGCGGCGGCTTTACCTGGGGCTCTGCGCTCATGCGCTACTAAGCACCGGTCGACTCGGGCGATTCCCATACCGCCGGGTACAGACGGATTGCCACGGGCCGCCCTTATGATGGCGGCCCGTTTGTTTTCCGGACCCCGAAATGACTGCAGCACTCGCCTTCGTGTTTCCCGGCCAAGGCTCGCAAAGCGTGGGCATGCTTGCCGAGCTTTCCGAGCTCAATGCCGGCGTGCATGAGACGTTTGTGGAAGCCAGCGAAGGCGCGGGCGTTGACCTGTGGGCCTTGAGCCAAGGTGGCCCCGAAGAGCAATTGAACCGCACCGAGTACACGCAGCCCGCCTTGCTGGCTGCGAGCGTTGCGGTGTGGCGGCTTTGGATCGCCAAAGGCGGGCGCATGCCGGTGGCCTTGGCTGGTCACAGTCTGGGCGAATACAGCGCCTTGGTTGCAGCAGGTGCGCTGAGCCTTCGCGATGCTGCGCATCTGGTGCGACTGCGCGGGCAGCTGATGCAGGATGCGTCGCCTGCCGGTGCGGGGGCCATGGTGGCTGTGCTGGGTGCCGAAGACGAAGTGATTGAGGCCGCATGCGCCGAAGCGTCAGGCGTTGAAGTGGTGGTTCCCGCGAACTACAACACGCCGGGGCAAGTGGTGATTGGTGGCCATGCTGCTGCGGTAGATCGCGCGGTCGCGCTGTTGGCTGAACGCGGCGTGCGTAAAGCCGTCAAGCTGGCCGTGTCGGTGCCTTCGCATACGCCTCTGATGCGTGACGCCGCGAACCGTTTGGCCGCCGCTATGACGGGCATGACGTGGCAGTCGCCGAGTATTCCCGTGGTGCAGAACGTGGATGGTGCCGTGCATCAAGGCGTTGATGCCATTCGCGATGCCTTGGTGAGACAGCTCTACCAGCCGGTGCGTTGGAGCACTTGCGTGCAAACGTTGGCCGCGCAGGGCGTGGTGCGTTTGGCGGAGTGTGGTCCGGGCAAGGCGCTCACCGGCATGGCCAAGCGCATCGATAAAGCTCTGGAGGCTCGCGCTCTGGGAACACCCGCTGATTTCGAAGGCGCTCTTGCCGACTGGTCGGCTTGAGTCAAGGCCATACACGAGGAGCTAGTAATGAGCGATGTGTTGAAGGGCGAGATTGCTTTGGTGACCGGCGCGAGCCGCGGCATCGGTGCGGCCATTGCCGACACCTTGGCCGCACGCGGCGCTTTGGTCGTTGGTACGGCAACGACGGATTCGGGTGCGGCGGCCATCGGTGAGCGATTGAAGGCCTTCGGAGGCCACGGTCGTGCCTTGAACGTCACGGACGGCGCTGCCGTTGAGTCCTTGATCGATGCGATCGGCAAGGAGTTTGGTGCCATCAGTATTCTGGTCAACAACGCTGGAATCACCCGCGACAACTTGTTGATGCGCATGAAAGACGAGGATTGGCAGGCCATTCTGGACACCAATTTGAGCTCGGTGTTTCGCACGTCGAAAGCCGTCATGCGCGGCATGATGAAGGCGCGCAAAGGCCGCATCATCAGCATTGCTTCGGTCATTGGTGTAACCGGTAACGCAGGGCAGGCCAACTACGCGGCAGCCAAGGCCGGCATCATTGGGTTCTCGAAATCATTGGCGCGCGAGATTGGTTCGCGCAACGTGACCGTCAATGTCGTAGCCCCCGGCTTCATCGACACCGATATGACCCGCGACCTGCCCGAAGATGCCAAGGCCGCCATGGTGGCCGACATCGCCTTGGGTCGCTTGGGCCAGCCGCAGGACATTGCCGAGGCGGTGGCGTTTTTGGCCAGTCCTGCAGCGGCCTACATCACCGGCGAAACCCTGCACGTGAATGGCGGCATGTACATGCCCTGAGGATTTTGTCCCGCGGGCATGGCCTTCGGAACGATAGGGCTTGGGCGGGGGCGATTCAGCCACTAGAATCGACCCGGCAAGAGGAACACGGCGGCTCCGATGCAAAGACGCGCACGGACCAAAGCCCCGAACATAAGCGTCTGAATCGTTGTAAACCCGGGAGGGAACAAAACCCATGAGCACCATCGAAGAACGCGTCAAAAAGATCGTCGTCGAACAGCTGGGCGTGAAGGAAGAGGACGTCACCAATGCGGCCTCGTTCGTCGACGACCTGGGCGCAGACTCGCTCGACACTGTTGAGCTGGTGATGGCCCTCGAAGAAGAGTTCGAGTGCGAGATCCCGGACGAAGAAGCCGAGAAGATCACCTCGGTGCAGCACGCGATCGATTACATCAAGGCCCACGTCAAGGCGTAAGCCCCAAGCGTGAGCACGCCGCGTTCCTGCGGGGGCGCGGCGTTTGTTTATTCTCGTGGAGAAACCGAAATGAGTGTGCGTCGCGTCGTTGTCACCGGAATGGGCATCGTTTCGCCTGTAGGCAATACCTTGGCCAGTGCCTGGGACAGCATCCGCAACGGCCGGTCCGGCATCGGTCGTATCACTCACTTCGATCCTTCGGCCTACACCGCGCAAATCGCCGGTGAAGTGCGCGACTTCGACGTCAAAACCATCATTCCGCCGAAAGATGCGAAGAAGATGGACACCTTCATCCACTACGGCTTGGCTGCGTCGTTCCAGGCGCTGGACGATTCGGGGCTGGAGATCACTGAAGCCAACGCTGAGCGCATCGGCGCGTTGTTGGGTTCGGGCATCGGTGGCGTGCGTGGCATCGAAGAAACCGCCATCGATTTGCACAACGGCGGTCCGCGCAAGGTCTCGCCGTTTTATGTGCCCAGCACCATCATCAACATGCTGCCGGGGCAGCTTTCCTTGATCAAAGGCCTGAAAGGCCCCAATTTTTCTGCGGTCTCGGCCTGCGCAAGCTCGAACCACAGCATGGGCATGGCCATGCGCATGATCCAGCACGGCGATGCTGACGTGATGGTGGCTGGCGGCGCCGAGCACGGTTGCACGCCCACCTCGGTGGGCGGCTTCTGCTCGATGCGCGCGCTGTCCACCCGCAACGACGATCCCACACGCGCCTCGCGCCCTTGGGACAGCGAGCGTGACGGTTTCGTTCTGGGCGACGGCGCTGGCGTTCTCGTGCTGGAAGAGTACGAACATGCCAAGGCGCGTGGCGCGCGCATTTACTGTGAGCTGGTGGGTTTCGGCGCCAGTTCCGACGCATTCCACATGACCGCACCCAGCGAGGGCGGTGAAGGCCCTGCGCGCTGCATCGCTGCTGCACTGAAGGACGCGAAACTCAATCCTACGGACGTCGATTACTTGAACGCACACGGTACGTCCACGCCTTTGGGCGATCTGGCCGAAACCTTAGCGATGAAGCGGGCGTTCGGCGATCACGCGTACAAAATGATGGTGAGTTCCACCAAGTCGATGACCGGTCACCTGCTCGGTGCCGCAGGCGGCGTGGAAGCGATTTTCTCGATTCAAGCGTTGTGCGAAGGGGTGATTCCGCCCACGATCAATCTTGAGAATCCGAGTGAGGGCTGCGACCTCGATTACGTGCCGAACACCGCGCGTGACAAGAAGGTTGATGTGGTGATGTCGAATGGATTCGGCTTTGGCGGCACCAACGCCACGCTGGTGTTCCGTCGCCTTTGATCGCGCCATTGCGCGCGGCCCGATTGAAGAGCGCGAGGTAGGCTGATGCTGCGTCCACTGCCTTCAGGGCTTGATCTGCTGGCCCTGAAGCGTGCGGCGCCCGGGCGATATCCCTTGCTGCTCGAATCTGCGGCGCAGGGCGGCAAAGCGCGTTGGGACATCTTGTTGGCAGGCGGCGAATCCGGCGTCACTTTGGGTGCTGACGGCCTCACGCGCACGCTGTCTGGCGATGTGCGAAAGGGGCGCTTCCTTGATGTCTTGGACGCTCTGCAGGCCGAGCTTCAAAAAGCTTTGCCTGATGCGGCAATGGACGCTTCGCCGCAGCTCCCTTTTTGCGGTGGCTGGGCGCTCTACCTCGGGTACGAGCTTGCAGGCCAAGTCGAGCCCAGCTTGCATCTGCCTACATTCACAGGGTCTTTGCCGACCGCAGCTGCCTTGTTTTGCCCAGCCGCCGTGTTGCGTGATCGGCACACCGGTGAGTGCGTTGCGGTGGCCTTGCCGGGCCATGAATCGTGGCTTTCACAACTCGAGGCAGATGCCTTAGTCCTGCGTCACGTGGATGAGCCAAACCTGCCAGTCGTCGAGCAGTTGAACGAAGACGAGGGCCAGCGGTTCATCGATGGCGTGGCGCGCATTCATGAGTATTTGCGCGCGGGCGACGTCTTTCAGGTCAATTTGTCGCGGCAATGGCGAGCACATTTTGCCGAAGTGCCGAGCCCGGCTGCCTTGTATTCGGCTTTGCGTCGCGCCAACCCGGCGCCCTTTGCCGGCTGGTTGGATGTGCCGGGCGGATCGGTGTTGAGTTCATCGCCTGAGCGGCTTTTGTCGGTGCGTGGCCGTCGCGCGGAAACGCGCCCCATTGCCGGAACGCGTCCGCGATTCGAAGGCGATGACGATGCTGCGCGGATTCGCGAGTTGGTTGGGCATCCGAAAGAGCGCGCTGAGCACGTGATGCTGATTGATCTCGAACGCAATGATCTCGGTCGTGTTTGCGAGCCGGGCTCGGTGCGTGTCGACGAGCTGATGAGCGTCGAGAGCTATGCGCACGTGCATCACATCGTGTCCAACGTGTCGGGCACGCTTCGCAAAGACGTTACCGCCGGCCAAGCCATCGCGGCCGTATTCCCTGGCGGCACCATCACCGGCTGCCCCAAAGTGCGCTGCATGGCCATCATTGGAGAGCTGGAAGAAACCGGGCGCGGGCCCTACACCGGCGCGATGGGCTATCTCGATGCGCGTGGCGATATGGATCTGAACATCTTGATTCGCAGCCTGTGGACCGACGGCGGTGATGTCGTTTTTCGCGCAGGTGCCGGCATCGTGGTGGATTCGCGAGCCGACAAGGAACTGGCGGAAACGCGCGCCAAGGCACGTGGAATGCTGCGTGCCTTGGGGCAGGCTGATCATGTCTCCTGAGTCGAGCGCTTCGGCAGTGACTGCCAGCCGATGCGTGGGCATCTGGTGCGGATCTCAGCGCGTGGATTCGCTCGATGCCGCCGACCGCGGCCTGAGTTATGGCGATGGCGTCTTCGAGACCATGGTGGCGCATGCAAGTCAACTGCCTTGGTGGCCGAGACATCGCGCACGTTGGGCGCAGGGTGCGCAACGCTTGGGTATCGCGTTCCCTGAAGACTCCGTGGTGGAGACCGCATTGCAAGAAGCGCTCCGCCAGCAGCCCGATGGCGTGATCAAACTGGTGTTGACGCGCGGCGCGGGTGGCCGTGGTTACACGCCGACCGACTCGTTGCCGACGCTATTCGTGAGCGTCTCCGAAAAGCCTGTAGCGCCGGAGTGCGCGCTTTCCGTGGACATGCTGCGGGTGACTTTGGCCGAGCAGCCGATGTTGGCAGGCATCAAGCACCTCAATCGACTTGAGCAGGTGCTGGGCAGCATGGAGGTGCTCGAGCGCGGGCTTGATGATGGTTTGATGGCGACAAACGCGGGTGACATCGCGTGCAGTACACGTGCCAACGTCTTTGCGTGCATTGCGGGTCAGTGGCGAACACCCCCGGTGGATCGTGCTGGCGTCGCGGGCACGGCGCGAGGCCTGTTGCTCGAGCAGTGGCCGGAGTTGACTGAGGCGCCCCTCCACAGCCGCGATTTGGATCACGTGGAGGCGCTTTTCCTTGCCAATGCGGTGCGCGGTATTCTTGCGGTGGGTCGCTTGGGCGCGCGCAACGTCGATTCCGGACACTCCGGAATCGCAAAAGCGCGTGCCTTGTTGGCTGCCTCCCATCCCGGATTCAGTGAGATCTGATGCGCGCCTTGTTCAAGAAGCTCTTCGTGTTGACGCTGCTGGTCGCTGTTTTGGCGGCTGTTGCTGGCGCCTTGGCATGGCGTCACTTCAAAGCGTTTTCAACGGCGCCATTGCTGGTTCCCGAAGGCGCGACCTTGGTCGTTTCCCGCGGTGATTCCTTCGTGCAAGTCTTGGCGAAGCTTCGCGCGGTGGGGATTTCTGAAGGGCATGACCTTGAATGGAAGCTCTTGGCCATGCAGATGGAAGCGATGCCGCGCTTGCAGGTAGGCGAGTACGCCTTGCAAGACACGCTCAGCCCACGCGAGTTGCTTGAGAAGCTGGTGCGCGGCGATGTGATTCGGTACCGCTTCACCTTGGTGGAAGGTTGGTCGATGCGAGATTTGCGCGCGGCTCTTGCGCGTGCAGAGGTGCTGGAGGACGACGTGTCGATGCAGACCGACGAGGCCTTGATGGCTTCGCTTGGGCGCAAGGGCACGCCGGCAGAAGGCCGATTCTTGCCGGAGACCTACACATTCGTGCGTGGCGATTCCGCAAGCCACGTGCTCGAACAGGCGGCCGATGCCATGGATCGTGCGCTCGCCGAGGCGTGGTCGGCGCGCGCCGCCGATGTGCCTCTGCGCTCGCCGGAGGAACTGCTCACCTTGGCGTCGATCGTCGAGAAGGAAACCGGTCAGGCCAGCGAACGCCCCGAAATTGCCGGCGTGTTCGCTCGGCGCTTGAAGGTCGGCATGCGCCTGCAAACTGACCCCACGGTGATTTACGGCCTGGGTGCTGCATTCGACGGCAATTTGCGTCGGCGCGATCTCCAAACCGACACCCCCTTCAACACGTACACACGATTCGGCTTGCCGCCCACGCCGATTGCGATGCCTGGACGTGCAGCGCTAAGCGCTGCGGCTAATCCGCTGGACGGAGAGACCTTCTATTTCGTCGCGCGCGGCGATGGGCATCACGTGTTCTCGAAAACCTATGCCGAGCATCAGAAAGCGGTGCGGCGTTATCAGTTGGGGCAGCGTTGATGAACTTGGTCAGTGAGCGTCGTGGGGTGTTCGCATGAGCGGAATTCTCATGAGCCTTGAAGGCGGGGAAGGCGCGGGAAAGACTACCGTGCTGAAAGCCTTGCACGAGCGTTTGCTGCAGCGCGGATTTGAAGTCGTGAGCACGCGCGAGCCGGGTGGCACACCTGCGGGCGAAGCCATCCGAGCCTTGCTGCTTGATCCAGCGCACACGCTCGCGGCGCAAACCGAATTGCTTCTGATGTTTGCGTCGCGCGCGCAGTTGGTCGAGACCTTGGTGGAGCCGGCGTTGGCGCGTGGCGCGGTGGTACTCGCGGATCGCTTCACCGATGCCAGCTTTGCCTATCAGGGTGGCGGTCGCGGTTTATCGATGGCCTTGATTGCCGAGTTGGAGCGCGTGTTCGTGCGTCGAAAGCCCGACTTCACGCTCTTGCTTGATCTGGACGTGGCGGCGGGGCTGGCGCGTGCACGGAGTCGCGGTGCGCCTGCCGATCGCATCGAGCAGGAGCGCGACGAGTTTTTTGAGAACGTTCGCAAGGCGTATCGCACACGCGCTGCCGCCGAGCCGCAGCGTTTTGCCGTGGTCGATGCTGGGCAAGGCGTTGAAGCCGTCGTGGCCGATGCTTGTGCCGTGCTTGATCGCTTTCTTGATTCCCGAGCAGGCGCTCGCCCATGAGCCCTTGGCAGACCCGGCAACTCGATTCGGCCTTGGCCGCTTGGCGTGCTGGGCGTTTGGGGCACGCGCAACTGCTCTGTGGTCCGGAGGCCTTGGGTAAGCGTGATGTGGCTGAGGCATTGGCCGCGCGCCTTTTGTGTGAGGCCGATCCGTCGCTTTCCACGTGCGGCAGCTGTCGGTCATGCCAACTTCGATTGGCGGGTACGCATCCTGATTTTCGTTTCATCACGCTGGAAGAAAACGAAAAGCCCCCTCACAAACTGCGCACGGAAATTGTCATCGAGCAGATTCGCATGCTCGGCCAAGTCATGCAGATGACCTCGCAGCGCGGCGGGGCTCAGGTGGTGGTCATTGATCCTGCCGACCTGTTGAACAACGCAGCCGCTAACGCGCTTCTGAAGACGCTGGAAGAGCCGGCGAACAATCGCTTCCTTTTGCTCGTGTCGGCCGCTCCACAACGCTTGTCGGCGACCATTCGCAGCCGCTGCCAGCGGATGGAGTTTGCGCTACCAGAGCGCGAAGAGGCCCTGACTTGGCTGCTGGCGAAGGGGCATGAGTCCAAACAAGCCACTCATGCCCTAGAGGCCGCACAGGGGCACCCTGGCTTGGCGGATCGCTGGTTGGCTGAGGGGCGGCTTGTGCTACGCGATGAGGTGTTGCGCGATCTGGCGGCTTTGAGCCGCGGCACCGCAGCTCCGCTCGATGTCGCGCAAGCTTGGGTGGCAGACAGCGCGTTGACGGCCCTACGCCTTCGTTTTGCGGCAGATGCCGCCTTGGGCGTGGCCCGAAGCGTGGCGGGCGCGGCGCTTCCGTCCGGATTGACCCCGCCTCGCGATGTGGACAAGCTTGGCCTGTGGTTTGAACAGATGAACCGCCTGCGCGCGCAACTTGCCGCACCCCTGAAACACGAACTGGCGCTGGCTGGCCTGCTGGGTGAGTGGCGTTCGATGCAGGCGACAACGGAGACGCGACGATGATTGGAGCCGGTGGTGCCCGACAGGGCATTCTTTCCCTTGCCATTAAGGACAAGGGCGCATTGCATACGGCGTACATGTCGTTCTTGCGTGGCGGCGGCCTGTTCGTGCCCACCGCCAAGCGCTATCAAATCGGCGACGAGGTGTTCTTGCTGCTGACCTTGCTCGACGACAAAGACCGCTTGCCGGTCGCTGGAAAGGTGGTGTGGATTACCCCCACGGGCGCGCAAGGTGGCCGGGCTGCCGGCATCGGCGTGCAGTTCGCCGAGACGCCGGAAGCCGAGATGGTGAAGGGCAAGATCGAAACGCATCTGGCCGGCATCATCGATTCCGATAAGCCCACGGCGACGATGTAAGCGCTTGGCGTGCCTGCTTGGCGTTTAGGCGAGCAGGCCGCGCGCGTAGAAGAGCCCCACAGTCAGCACGATCAGCACCAGCAAGGCGGTCCGCAGGCGTTGCGGCGAAAAGAGTGGCGTCGCTTGGGTCGCTGCCTTGAACTTCAAGTCCCCCGAGAGATAGCTCTCGCGCTGGCTGGGCTCGATCAGACCGGCCTCTCGCAGCAGCTCGCGAGCACGCGGCAGATCGCCGTTGTGCACCACCCAAAGCTGGGGTGCTGAACCGGACTCGGTGCTGTCGCGAAAGCTAAAGCTGCGACGACGCGAGCCTTTGTACGAGCGGCTATTGACGATACTCACTTCAATGCCGTCATCGCGAAGCATTTGTGCCGCGCCTTCCACAGTCTCTAGGCGCAAAGAACGGTACACCTCGCGCATCAGGCGTCCTCACCAACGATTCGGATCATGCCTTCCTGCGCGGTTGACGCCACCAAGCGGCCATCGCGCGAGTAGATGCTGCCGCGGGCCAAGCCGCGTGCGCCTTGCGCCGTAGGGCTGTCGAGCACATACAGCAGCCACTCGTCGGCACGGAACGGGCGGTGAAACCACATAGCGTGGTCGATCGATGCCATTTGCACGTCGGGGTGGTAGTAGCTGATGCCATGCGGCAGCGTGGCCGTGCCCAAAAGATGGAAGTCAGAGGCATAAGCCAACAGCGCACGATGGAGGAGGGGCGTGTCTTCCACGGTGTCGATCAGGCGGAACCAGATCTGCTGGTAAGGCGGACGCTTCGGCGGCTTCAGCTCATCGCGTGGATACACCGGGCGCACGTCAAAGGGCACCTGGCGCGATAACCAGCGCTGCATCATCGGCGGCAGCTTGGCCAAGACCTCAGCCGAGGGCACGGTGATGGGCTCCAGGTCTTCCGGATTCGGCACTTCGGGGCGGGAAATCTGGTGCTCGACGCCGTGTTCCTCAATGTGGAAGGAACTGGCGAACACACAGATGGGCTGCCCGTGCTGGATGGCGGTGACCCGGCGCGTGGAAAAGCTGCGTCCATCGCGAGTGCGGTCTACCGAATACACGATGGGCGCTTCGATATCGCCCGGTCGCAAGAAGTACGCGTGCAGCGAATGCACATGGCGATCGGTTTCAACGGTGGCTTGGGCAGCGGCTAGCGCTTGCCCCATCACCTGACCACCGAAGACGAATTTGGTGCCGATGTCACGACTCTGACCTCGATAGAGGTTGTCTTCGAGCCGCTCAAGTTTGAGCAGGTCGACCAGTTCGGAGACGAGGGGATTGGTCATGAGATCGGGTCCCGCTAGAGGGCCGCGAAGTATAGCGGCAGCGTGCTGACTGGCCGGCGCCGTCTCGCGAAAAAGCTCGTGACCATGACTGATGGCAGGGTGGCGTGATGAATGCGTGAAATGTGATGTAAATCACACAATCACATCTCGCTCACAGTCGAGACTTTGGGTGCATCGCTCTGGCGATGTGCGAGTTGGGTCGGGGTGCTTCAAAAGCGCTGGGGAGCGCTGGAGCACCGCCACGCCTGTGGGACAGGTGTGCCGGCTTCGCTGAAGGACGTGTGCGTGTGTTCGTTCTCAACACTCAACCAACGTTCCATTTTCCAGGGGAAAACTCATGAAACCTGTGCATCACGCTTTGCCGTGGGCGATTCTGCTCGCTCTTTCCGCCGGCAGCCTTTCGGCTGCTGAGCGTTCCAATCCTGCCGACGGCGCGGTGTCTCGCGCGCTAGCGATGGCCGATAACTCGGCTTCCTTCCAAAAGGCGACGGCGCTTTCCGCAGGCGATCAGCTGGTGGCGCGCGCTGTGTTGCAAGACGCCGATGGCACGGAACACGTTCGCTTCGACCGCTGGCACAAAGGTCTTCGCGTCATCGGTGGCGACACGGTCGTGCATCAGCAGGCCGGCATGTTCAAGGCCGCGTCGCAGACGCTTGATGCGCCGCTCAAGCTTGATGTCGAGCCTGGCATTAGTGCCGGTCGCGCCCAAGCGATCGCGCTGTCGGCGTTTCGCGGTGATGCCAACGCACTTCCGAAATCCGAGCTCATCGTCTTTGCTCGCAATCAGCCAGAGCCGGTGCTTGCCTACGATGTGTTCATCGAAGGCGTGGGCCGTGACCAGACGCCCAGCGAGCTCCACACCATTGTCGATGCCAAGACTGGCCGGGTTCTCGATCGCTGGGACCAAGTGCACACCGCTGCATCGAATGGCACTGGCCGCACGCTGTATTCCGGCTCGGTGATCCTGACCACGGACAGCACCGGTACCACCACCGGATATGCGTTGCGCGACCCCACGCGTGGCAACAACAGCACAGCCAACGCGAAGAATGGCAACAAGACCTACACCGACACCGACAACGTGTGGGGTAACTTCACAACCGCTGACGGCCTGTCGGCTGCATCAGATGCACAGTTCGGTGTTGCTCGCACATGGGACTACTACCGCAACGTGCACGGCCGCAATGGCATCGCCAACGACGGCCGCGGCTCGAGCAATCGGGTGCATTACGGCAACAACTACGTGAATGCCTATTGGTCCGACAGTTGCTTCTGCATGACCTACGGCGACGGCGACGGCGTGACTTACGGTCCACTCGTCAACATCGATGTGGCCGGGCACGAAATGAGCCACGGTGTGACCAGTCGTAGCGCCAACCTCACCTATTCGGGCGAGTCGGGCGGCTTGAACGAAGCGACGTCCGATATCTTCGGAACGATGGTGGAGTTCTACGCCAACAATCCCAACGACACGCCGGATTACCTGATCGGTGAGGAGATCTACCTGAGCAACCCGAGCGGCACGAAGGCGCTTCGCTTCATGTTCAAGCCGAGTCTGGATGGCAAGTCGCCTGATTGCTATTCGAGCACCCTGGGGTCACTCAACGTGCACTACTCCTCAGGGGTGGCCAATCACTTCTATTACCTGCTCGCCGAGGGTGCGACGGTTCCGGCCGGTTTTGGCAGCCTGACCAAGGCCAGCCTGGTATGCAACGGAAACACGGCCATTACCGGCATCGGTCGCAGCAAGGCGGAGAAGGTCTGGTACCGCGCACTCACGACCTACATGACCTCCAGCACCAACTATCGCGGTGCGCGCACGGCAACATTGAATGCTGCGCGTGATCTCTACGGCGCGGCGTCGGCGGAATACAACGCAGTCGCTGCAGCGTGGTCGGCCGTAAGCGTGAACTAAGCGAACACCCCGGCCCTCTTCGGGCCGGGGTTTTCAGGGCAGGCGCTGGAGGCCGCAGGCGGCGAGCACCTGTTCCCAAGGGAAGTTTGGCCCCGGATCGCGCTTGCGCCAAACCGTTTGCTCGGGCGCATCGCTTGCCGGCACGCGGGCCGTATCCAAGTCTTCATGCCCGGCAATGAACGCCAGCGCGGGAAAACGCTCGCGCAGATGCGCCAGAAGCCCGATGAGCGTCGCCATCTGCGTCTCACTGTAGGGTTCGTTCATGGCTTGGTGCGTGCTGTCGTACCAGTTCGGATAGCGCCCTGTGTTCACCAGTTCAATCCCAATCGAGCGCGGGTTGTAGCCGCGCGTGTGATTGGCGGTGCGCTCCGGTTCGACATAAGCCACCAAGCTGCCATCGCGATCAATGTAGTAGTGGCCGCAGGCACCGGTGCCGCGGTCTTCATACAGCACGCGCTCGCCGAACTCGCGGGCAATCGCCAAAGTGGGTGTTTCCGTGCAGTGCATCACGATCAGGTCGACCTGCTCGATGGCACGCTCAGGAAGTAGGGGCGTGTAGGGCAGGGGCTCGTAGCGTGCGCCCGGCGCAAGGGAAACCATGGACATGCCGCGATGCTAGCACCGCGGCCTGAGGGAGCAGTACGCATGGCAAAAGGGCATGTGATTCTTTCGCACGGGCTGGAAAGCGGGCCGGAAGCCACCAAGGTTTCCGCTCTGGCCGCAGTGGCGGAGTCTTTGGGTTGGACGCATGAGCGCCCCGACTATCGCGACCTCGACGCTCGAGGCTATCTGGGCGACGTGGGTGCACGCATTGAACGCCTGCGCGAGCGGGCATTGGTTTCGCCCAAGCCTCTGGTGCTGGCGGGCTCCAGCATGGGCGCCTTCATCTCCGGAACGGTGTCGCTGGATGTCGAGGTGCTGGGTGTCTTCCTGATGGCGCCCCCCACCGCCTTGGAAGTCTGGCCCAGGCCGCTGGATGCGGCGCGAGTGCCCTTGATGGTGGTGCATGGCTGGCACGACGAACTGATTCCTGCTGCTGACGTGGTGCGCTGGTGCCAACGCCGCAGCGCCGAGTTGCGCTTAGTTGACGACAGCCACCGACTGGCCGCGCATGTGGACTACAGCGCCGAGGCGTTCGCTGCTTTCCTGAAACGTTTGGCCTAAAAGCGCCTCTGCCGGTTGCAGTGTGGGCAGGGGGCCGTCACGCTAGCGGCCCCGAGTTTGGTGCCTTCCGATGCATTTTTTTGTCCCCTGTGGCCGCGGTCTTGAGTACTTGCTGGCTGATGAGCTGGTGGCGCTGGGCGCCAGCCGCGCCACGGCCGCTCAGTCCGGTGTCAACGCCGAGGGCGACGCCGAGGCCCTGCTGCGGGTGGTGATGTGGTCACGGCTGGGAAGCCGGGCCCTCTGGCCCTTGGTCGAATTTGATTGCGCGGATGAGGCGGCCCTGTACGACGCGGTGCACGCCATCGATTGGCGTGAGCACCTCGCGCCAGAGGGCACCTTGGCGGTTCAGGCCCACGTGTCGGGCACCGGCCTCACCCATGCCCGCTATGCGGCTCAGCGGGTGAAGGACGCGATTGTCGATCGGATGCGTTTCGATGCCGGTGTTCGACCGTCGGTGGATGTCGACGATCCCGATCTGCGTCTTGACCTGGTGGTGCGCAAAGGACGCGCTGTGCTTAGCGTGGATCTGGCTGGCCCACTGCATCGCCGCGGCTGGCGGCAAGGGCAGGGCGAGGCGCCGTTGAAAGAAAATCTGGCGTGCGGCGTGCTGTTGCGTGCGGGTTGGCCCTCCACGCCGCAGGCCGATACGGTCGGTCTGGCTTTGCTCGACCCCATGTGCGGCAGCGGCACGCTGCTGATTGAAGGCGCGCTCATGGCAGCCGATTGTGCTCCGGGCCTTCTGCGTCACAGCGATGTCATGCCGTCGCGTTGGTTGGGGTTCGACCAATCGCTGTGGCAGAAACTTCTCGATGAAGCGAAATCTCGCGACCGTCGTGCCCAATTGGGCAGCCACTTCTTCGGCGTTGATGCCGACCAACGCATCGTGCAGCAGGCACGTCAGAACGCCGATGCGGCGGGTGTCTTCGATGCCATCGATTTCCGTACCGGCGATATCGCTGCGCTGCAGCGCCCCTGCGAAGGTTTGGGTGTGGTGGTGTGCAACCCGCCCTACGACGAACGTTTGGCAGCCGACGAGACGCTGTATGCCGCGATCGGCCAGTCCCTTCAGCGCGCTGTGCCGGACTGGCGTGGTGCGCTGCTGTGCGGCAGCGATGCGCTGGCCCACGCAACCCGCTTGCGCGCTCGCAAACGCTACGCCATGTCGAACGGTGCGCTTGAATGCGTGCTTATGGCCTGCGACAGCTTTGCGCCGCCGCCGCCTCGTGGCGCGGATGGTGAGCGACCGTTGAGCGAAGGCGCACAAATGGTGGCCAATCGTTTGCGCAAGACGCTGAAGCACAGCAGTCGTTGGCGTGAGCGAGAGGGCGTGACCTGTTTTCGCGCTTACGACGCCGATTTGCCGGAATACGCCGCGGCAGTCGATGTCTATCAAGAAGATGGCGGTGAGGCGCGGCGTTTCCTTCATGTGCAGGAGTACGCGCCACCGGCGGATGTGCCTGAACATGATTCGCGTCGCCGCTTCAGCGAGTTGCTCGCAGCCCTCCGCGAAGTAATGGCGGTTCCGCGCGAGAACATGGCGCAGAAGACACGAGTGCGCGGAAAGGGCGGCAGCAAGTACGGGCGCATGGACGATCGTTCTGAGGCCATCGTGGTGCGCGAGGGCGCGGTTCGCTTGGAAGTGAACCTGTTCGATTACCTCGATACCGGCCTGTTTCTCGACCATCGCCCCCTGCGGCAGCGTATCGCGGAAGAGGCGAAGGGCCTCAAGTTCTTGAACTTGTTCTGCTACACGGGCGCGGCGACCGCGCACGCAGCGGTGGGCGGCGCGGCCAACACAACGTCGGTCGATCTATCGTCCACGTATCTGGAATGGGCGGCGCGGAACATGGCGCTCAACGGAAAGGTAGGCCCCGCACACCGCTTCGTCAAAGCGGATGTCATGGCGTGGTTGCAAGCTGAGCGCGACCACTACGACCTGATTTTCTGCGACCCGCCTACGTTCTCGAACTCCAACGGTATCGACGACTTCGACGTACAGAAGAACCATGTGGATCTTCTCGGCCGCTCAGTGCGCCGCTTGGCGCCAGGGGGCGTGTTGTTGTTCTCCAACAACTTCCGGCGCTTCAAACTCGACATCGAAACCGTGTCGAAGTTTGCCGAGGTGGAAGAGATCACTCCCGCCACAATTGGCCCGGACTTTGAGCGCAATCCACGTATTCACCGCGCTTGGGTGCTCACGCGATTGCGCGAAAGAGACTAATCGTCGCTTGCAGGTGCCGGTGGGAGTAGCCGTGTGATGCGGCACTCGCGGAAATCATTGGCGTTGAGTTGGCGCGCGAAGCCACCCCCAAGCGCATTGCCCACCGCCGAGTCATCAATGCTTCCGTAAACGCTGTCACGTGGATGGCCACAGATTTTTCCGTTGCCGGCGCCGGACACGAAAGTGACTGAGTCGAAGCGGTCTAGGTGCGCGCATGAGGTTTCCAGTTCCACTCGCCGGCGCTCACCGCCACGAAGCGTCACTTCGATGACGTTGTCGCGCGCGCCCATGTAACTGCGCACGGCGTTGATGCTGAAGCATGACGGCGGGTCCGGTAGGCGCTCCACCACGGTCGCGGGGCAAATCTGGCTCGGTGTGATCAACACATCGTTGCCGTCGCCGCAGAACGCGCCTTCACCCGCCAACTGCATGGGCACCGGTTCAGAAAGCGGCGCACATCGACCATCCAGCGTGACCTGAAAGCGTCCACCCTTCGTTTCAACATCAACCGCAAAAGGGTGAGCGATCGAGACCTTTTCGATGTTGGGCGTATCGAAACAAGTGAGTGCCGTTGTCTTGAGCCCGATGGCCTTCTCGGGCGGTGCAGGTGCCGTCGATGTCGCCGCGACCTGAAATGCAGCGAAAAAAGCCATCGCCCAAAGAACAAACAGGGTATGTGGGACTCTGCGCATCGACATCCGTGACGTAAACGATTGGGGGGCATGCCAGTATCACCCGGCGCTTGCCTTTGATGCCATCCTGCTGTCTTGTTCGCGCTCCACTATGATGCCGCCATGCCCTTCATCGCTCCGACCGATCGCGCCACCCGCTGGTCCTTCTTCCTGCAATGGTTGAAGAACCCCATGGGCGTGGCTGCTGTTTCGCCGTCCAGCCCGCAGCTTGCGCGGCAAATGATTGCTGCGCTGCCTTCGGGTACGACGCGCATCATTGAGTTGGGCGGCGGCACGGGAGCCATCACCGAGCAGCTCTTGCTCCACGGCATTCCGCCGCAGCAGCTGATGGTGCTGGAGTTGAACGAAGCCATGCACCAAACCTTGCGGCAGCGATTCCCGGACATTCGTTTGCACTTGGCGAATGCCACCGATGTGCATCGTTTGGCGACGGAGTCGGGCTTTCTGCACGAGGCTCAGGCTGACGCCATCGTTTCCGGTCTTGGCTTGTTGTCGATGCCGAAGCCGCTGCAGCGCGACATCGTCTCTGAAGCCTTCGCCTGTTTGCGCCCGGATGGGCGCTTTGTGCAGTTCACCTATGGCCCAGCCAGCCCAGTAGCGCGTGAAGTCTTGGATGAGCTCAAGCTCACCGCGCGTCGCGTGAGCTTTACCTGGTGGAACGTGCCACCCGCCACGGTGTACGTCTACGAGCGCCAGCGTTCGACAGCCGTCCCGGCGCAGCCGATGGGTCGTCGCTCGGCCTAACGCGGGTTCACCCGCGAGCGATGCATCAGCCAGCCGGCAAGGCTGACGCCGATGCAGACCGCCACGATGATGAGCGTGGCCAAGGCGTTGATCTCGGGCGTGACGCCGAAACGTACCTTCGAGAGGATGAGGACGGGCAAAGTGCTTGTGCCAGGTCCTGAGGTAAAGCTCGCGATCACCACATCATCGAGCGAGAGCGTAAATGCCAGCAGCCAGCCTGCGACCAATGCGGGCCAAATCATTGGCAGCGTAATCAGGAAGAAAACCTTCCACGGCCGTGCGCCTAGATCCATGGCGGCTTCTTCAAGGCTATGGTCGGTTTGCACCAAGCGCGAACGCACGACTACGGTGACGTAGCACACGCATAACGTGACATGCGCGATGGTGATGGTGTCCATGCCGCGCCCATGCGGCCAGCCGATGAGTTGCTGAAGGGTGATGAACAGAAACAGCGCCGAGATGCCCAGCATCACATCGGGCATGACCAGTGGCGCCGAACTCAACATCGACAAAAGGCCGCGGCCCTTAAAGCGCCCGAAACGCGCCAAGGCAAGCGCGGCCATGGTGCCGATGATGACGGCAAGCGTTGACGCAATGGCAGCGATGAGCAGCGAGAGCTGTGCCGCGTCGAGGACCTGCGAGTTATCCAGTAACCGGGAATACCACTGCAGCGAAAAGCCTTTCCAAAGGCTGACCGAGCGTGTTTCGTTGAACGAAAACGCGACCACGCTGGCGATCGGCAAATAGAGAAATGCATAGCCGAAAACCATCAGGGTGTAGAGAAAAAACGGCCGGCTCTTGGTCATGGCCGTGCCTCTTCACGCTCTGCGCGGCGCTCTTGCATTGATTCAAACACCAGCATCGGTATCACGAT
>JAIXVL010000272.1 GCA_027483045.1 Lysobacteraceae bacterium | reverse complement strand
GCGGCAGCCCGCAGTCGCCCCTGCTCAAGGACAAGACCGAAAGCGGTGAGACACCCCGCATCACTGCGCAGGAATCCGCATTCGCGAAGTTGTTGGCGTCGTCCGAAGACATCACCACCACAGCCAGCGATGTGCTCATTCGCATCAATCGCATGCTGAATGCCAAGAACGTGGAGAACTTCGGCAAGACCATGGCGCATCTGGAGCAAGTCACCGGAACGCTGGCAGCAGAGCGCGGCGAGATCGCACAACTGCTGCGCGATGCAAAAAGCGCAGCAGGCCGCCTTGATCGCGTTTTGGCTACCGCCGAAGGCACGATGGGTGGGTTGGACCGCAGCGTGGAAGCACTCGACCGCGACCTGCCGGAAATCCTGCGCAAGCTGGACAAAACGCTCACCGAGTTTGAAGCGCTCTCTGGCAATGCCAATGCGCTGGTTGTGGAAAACCGCAGCGCGGTGCAGCAGTTCAGCCAAACCGGACTCACGCAGGTTGGCCCCACGCTGGCCGAATTGCGCAGCTTATTGCGTCAACTCAATCGCGCTGCTGCCAAGCTCGAAGACAGCCCTTCCAACGCCATCTTGGGCGGCCCCGCCCCCGAGGAGTTCAAGCCATGAGCCAGCCCCGCACTCCTGTGCTTCCCGCGCGCCTTGCGCTTGCCACCCTGCTGGCGCCCCTGCTCTTGAGCGGCTGTTTCTCGATTGGCGGCGACAAAACCACGCTCGAGGTGTATGCCCCGCGCACCACGATCACCACAAATCCTGAGTGGCCCAGCTTGGATGCCACTGTCGCCATCAGCGAACCCAGCGCCAGCACGGCACTCGACAGCAATCGCATTGCCGTGCGGCCGGTGCCCGGGCGCTTGCAGGTGTACGCCGGTGCAACATGGTCCGATAACGCGCCGGTGCTCGTGCAATCCGCGCTTGTTTCCGCCTTCGACCAAAGCGGCAAATTCAAAGCAGTGAGCCGCCCCACCGATGACGTGGCGGCTGATCTGCTGCTTCAGCTCGACCTACGGCAGTTTGAAGCCGTGTACGGCGAAGATGCTCGCCGACCGACCGTGGTGATTGAGTTGCGGGCCACGTTGATCGATCAACGCAAGCATCAAGTCTTGGGCAGCCGCACCGTGCGCGTCGAGCAGCCCAGCGAAGAGAAGAAGCTGCGCGAGGTGGTGCCGGTTTTTGAAGCCGCGCTCTCGGAAGCCGCGACCACGTTGGTGCCTTGGGTGCTGGAGAAGGGAGCGGCCTCGCGCTGAGGCGCGCTCCGTTTCGACTTTGCGCGTGCCTTACGGCGTCGCGCAGCCTTGCAGGCCACCCAGCGGGATCACTGCATCGTTTGCGGCCCACGTGCCCGGAACGCCGGCAGTGAACGTGCCGTTCAAGGTGATGTTGCCGAAAGCTCCATTCGCGAACGTGCGCTGGAACGTTCCGATGGTGCGGCGTATTGGATCTCCGCTGCGAGCGCACAACGGGCACGTCCCGTTGATCTGCTCTAAATCCAAGGTTTCACTCGGGCCACCCATGGACTCGCGCTCAGCCACCAAGAAGCGCGGTACGCCCTGAGCGTCGTAGCCGAACACGGCGTAGAACTCGTAGTTCGGGAACATCTGCACGCTGTAGCCGGTGCCCGAACGCGCCGGATTGAACCAATGGCCGCTCACATTCAAGGCGCTGCCTCCCGGATTTGGACAGCCACGGCCAAGAGATGCGTACGCCTCGCTACCGGTTTCGCCATCCAAGGTATACGTATACGTAAACGCATCCGGCCCGGTTGGGGTTACCGTTGCTTCACCGACTGCGCTCAGGTGATTGCTGCTGCCGTTCCACGCGCTGCGGTAGATGGTGCCTCGCCAAATGCCATTCGCACCTGGTGCCGCGCCTTGTAGGTAGTACCACGTCGGCGTGCCGTCTTGCAGATAGGTGTACCAAAGCCCTGCCCAATCGCCCTCTGCTGGATACAGGAATAGGCCGCTACCCGAACGGCGTGGGTTGAAGTACCCGCCGGGTCGAAGCGCGGGGACCGCACCACTCATCTGCACATCCACCGTCGCGGTCGCGCGCGATGTTCCGCGATTGGTGACGATGACATGCCAGCGCCCTGCAGCTGGGCGATCGATGCGCAATCTCTCGGCACCGCCATTGGTCTCCGAACGGGCGAGGATCTCCGCGTCGGTGGGTGCAATGCCGATCAGCGGGGTAGTGGACGTTGGCCTCGGCAGGTCTCGCCGCGCCAAAGCGAGATCAACGTTTTGGTCGGAGGTCGTACGCACTTCGAGAGCTTCCTGCCCTTCCGGCACATCGATAAAGAGCATCGACTCGCGCACACCGCCCGCGAGAGCCAGATCCATCGGCTTGGACGCGACCAGAGCCCGCGGTGTGGGTGCAGACGCATTGCGAACAACACGGAAGGGCTGCGACGCAGCCTCACCGCCCGAGTCGACGGACAGCTTCAGCATTGAGACGCCGACATCACGCTCCGCCATCAGTGGAAGATTCCATCCCAAACGGACTTGGCTCGCCGCCATCGCGCCAACTTTCCCCGGTGCGCTGGCGTGCATACCCACTGAGTCCGAGCCGATGTCGACTGCGGCCGCGTGGATCCGGGCATAGGCCGTCGAATTCCCGACCGGGTTATGCACAAGCACCCAGTAATCCAGCGTGGCGCGAGCGGCAACGGTGACGGCAAAGTCGCAATCATCCCCGACACCCACTGCCGCCGCCGCGCAGCGCAATTCGTTCTCTTCGGCGCGGTTGTTCCGATTCAGATCAACGCCAACATAAGCATCGAGTTCCCGGCCGGCGGACTCCTCAAGCCAAGCGACGATCTGCATCTCCCGTGATGTCGAGGACGCCTGAATACGCTGGAACGCCGTGAACGTCCCCTGGCCGCCTTCATCCCAAGGCGAATAGGAACCGCCGTCGCCCGGCACAAGCAGCGGCACAGATGCTGTCGAAACTGTCTGACCTCGCGTGACTACGCGAAGCGAATCGATCGCACGGACAGACTGCAGCTGCCGGTCTGCACGGCCCGCACTCGCCGGCGTCTGAACTGAGGTGCCTCCGAGAAAGAGTGGCTGCACCCAGAGGTCGACTGCCGCCTCGACGCACCGCGCACCACCACCCTCGCACAGCCGGTAGCGCAGCGAGTCTTTGCCCGTTCGCAAACTAGACGGGGAATAGACTATGCGGTCGTCAGTCGGCGACGGCGTCGAACGTGTGTCTACCGACGCAACGCCCCGATTCGGGGCATTAACGATCGAAAGGCTGCCGCCGGTCATGCGCGCCACGTCCATCCAATCGTTGACCAGCGCGTCCAAGGCCGTCGAACCTGCGCCGTCCATGACACGGAAGCGGTCTGGACGTGCACCGAGCGTTCGGTTGACGTCGTCGTCCCTGATCGTGACCTCAACAGCGAAGGACCCCCGGACCACGCCGGGCGCCGGCACAAAGCCCACCGTGATCTTCTCGTTGCGCTCCGCTTCGTCATCAGCGATGACATCGATTGGAACGTCGATGGACGACTGTCCCGCCGGAATCAGGACGTCCCGGTCTATGGCCACGAAATCGCGTCCGGGCGTCGCGAACTCTTGCGAAGGGTACGGCTCGACAGTCGCCACCCTAAACAGCACTCCGCCGTTGGGTGCGGGCCGGTCTAAGGTAAACCGAACGCTTGCGACTGTGGGTTGCGTGGCTGTGCCTTCGGTCTGCGTGGCGGGCCAAGCCCTCAGAACGGGCTGCGCAGGGGGCGCACCGTCGTCATCCACAATCACGACGCGATACTGGATGTCTGGACCATCGAGGTTCGGGCCGGCCGGTACGCGGATCAGGAAGCTCTCATCACCCTCAACGATCCAGTCCTGACGAACGTACATCGGAAATGTGGCGTGGGTCGCGCCGCTTTGGATGGCCACCGCATTGGAGCCCAGCGAATAGTCCGCCTCGCGTGTGGTTGTCTCGTCCTCAGCGGTAAAGATCGCGTTCTTCGGGCCCTCTGGTCGGGCCCCGGACAAGGGCAATGCAACGACTGAGGTCTCGACAGCCCCCTCGGAGACGCGGATTTCAACCGGCTCCAGTCGCGGCATCCGCGGAAGCACAATATCGAGCCGCGCATCAACATTGATGCCCGGGCTCCTCCGCTCGGCGACACCGAATGCACTTGAGAAAGCACTCAAGCTGAAAGGAGCATTGCGGCGAACGGCGATGGCGTAACTGCGCCCAGTGACGGTCACAAAGGGCGAGATGTCATTTGAATCGTCGTAGAAGAGGCGCAACCCTGGCGTTCTAGCGGGCCAATCCATGCCGGCGGCGACGCTGATGTCGCCCGACAGTACGACGCCGCTCTCGGCAGTGATCTCGAATTGCCTGTCCGCCGTGATCGACCTCAGCTGCCGAGTCTGCCAATTCAGCCAAGGCAGCGGCGGGTTGACGAGGAGAAAGTCCACGGTGCTGTCGTGCGGCATATCGACACTGAACCCGAAGTCCGGTGGCGAAACCTGCAACTGTCGAGAATAGGAGCGCGACCCATCACCCCCAGGCTGGATCTGGGCCGTAACTTGCAACGAGCCGGTCGGCGCAGCGGCACCCTCGGGGAAAATGTAACGTCCAGAGACGATCACCCCGGAGCGCAAGGCGATGTCGCGCGTAGTGTCCGTGTCGATCACCCCGAAATCCGCGGCGGTCGAAGCGAAGGGGACCGCTGCCGAGGTGGATTCGAGACGCAATCGCGTACCTGCGCGGACCTCAAGTGAGTAGCGGAAATCCGGCGGAAGTGCCGTCACGTCGCGCGGTACAGGGACATCGCTGGCGGTGGCAAAGCGAAGTTCGACCGGCTGCGTGGGCGGCGCTACCGACCCGAAGGTGACGCGACCGCTGACGCGGCGCTTGGGGTCATCGTCGAGGATCGCCACTTCGGCAATCCCGTCGAACAGACGAACACCCGAGGCGGTCGACGTGACCCGCGCGGAAAAAGTTTCGACTGGCTCGACCGCGGTGTCGCCCAGAATCGCCACAGGCACATAGGCGACCGATTGCCCTTCGGGGATCCGTATCAGGGTCGGCGCGATCGGAGTGAAATCGACGCCGGGCGTCGCGGTCCCGCCGCCTGTTTCGAAGGTGAACTCGATGCCGCCGGCGGGCGCACGCCCACTGAAGCGTACCTCGACGACTGCATAGCTCTCGCCGGAATCGCCTTCGGCGAGGCTGCTGTCGAGCGCCGAGACACTGCCCGCGGGATCACGGAAGCGCGCGACACGCGGTGCCATGAGACGCATGGAGCGCACGTTGTCGGCCTCACCATCGATGCCGCAGGCAACACCGGAGCAAGCGGTGCCTCCCGGATGCGAGAAGCGGCCAAGCTGCGCCTGCGAGCCGCGCTGATAGGCCATCACTGTGGCGAACGCCGGTGCAGCGTCTTGGCGGTAGCCGTGCGAGAAAACGTAGGCACCGCGTTCGATGTCGCCCGTACCGCGAGTCGTTGTCTCCACGTCGTGGTGCGACCCTAAGTTGTGGCCCAACTCATGCGCCAGCGTGTAGGGACCGCAGGGCGCCACGTTGGACACTGAGAAGCCAACGTTCTGCCAGTCCATGCCGGGAGTGAGGTTAAAGCCCACGCCCCAGGCCACGCCGCAATTGAAACCACCGTTGTAAGGGCGCAATACGGCCACAAGATCGGCCGCAAGCTCGTCGCGGAGATCGCGGATCGCCACGCCGCCGAAGTCAGCCTCGTTCGTGACGTTCGACAGCACGCTGTTGTTGCTGCTGGTCGAAGGAATCTCGATCGCACGGAGGCCGACGAGGTTGAAGCGAACGGCAGAGCCACTGTCGGCGTGGGCCTGATTAGCGAGCGCCACGAGGTTGCGGAATTCAGTCTCGGCTGCCGCATCACCACCGCGCAAGGTCGCGAGATCGCGGCTGTAGAGCCCAAGCAGATCAATCGTAGTGTCAGTGCCCGTCGCTGCCGTGTAGTCCGAAATGCGGGTGACTTTGCGCATCGCTTTTGTCGCGGCCGGAACCCGCACATCGTCCGCGAAAGTGTCAGAAGCTATGCCCTCGGGTGAGGCGTCGGTCTCGGTCGCGCTGGACTTTCCGCACAGCGGGCCGAAGCACTTCGGCAACTCGACACCCAAGGGCCGCAGGCCGCCCGCGGGGGCAATGGTTTCGCCGTCGGGCCCGCTGGTCAGGTGCCAGAGTTGACCCTCGTTTCCTGGGATAACGCCAAAAACAGCATCCCCACCAAAGGTGAGCACAACACTTCGTCCCAGCGGATCGTCGGCCACCCGCCCCACCAGCGTCCAATCGCCGCCGGCGGCCTCTTCGCGCTGAAGTTCGACCAATCGCACCGAATCTCCGCCCGGCAAAGCGACTTCGATGCTTCCCTCCGGCAAGGCCTGCTCGAAGACACGCTGGTCCACCTCCACCGCGACCGCACCCACCGCAGCGACCTCGGAAAGTGCGCTTTTCAATTCGGGGTAAGCGAAGGGAACTCTTTCGGCGTCGCCTGCCGACTGGGCGCTCGCTACGCCGGTTCCCAATGCAGCAACGAAGACACAGGCCAAGAAACGACCTAAGAGGGGGGCGGAGCGATCCATGCGGCGCAAAATCCTGATGTTTAGGCAAAAAGAAGGGGGCGAACTCCGCTCCATGATGACGCCCCCATCGAGTCGCAATCAAGTTTTCTCAGCCGCGAAATCCCGTCGATCAGTTCGCCGCGCAGCCCTGCAGCCCACCCACCGGAACGTCAGGTTGATGCGCTCGCCCTTTACACCTGCCATTTTCGGTAGCGCGTGTTGCGCCACGCGCTGGCAATCGCCGCGCATCACCAGCAAGTCGCCGATGGCCAACATGCACTCCGCCTTGCAGGCGTGGTCGGCTTTCATTCGCAGCACAAAGCGCCGCGCTGCGCCCAAGCTGATCGAGGCAATCACCGGCTCCGGCCCCAGCTCCGGCTCGTCATCGCTGTGCCAGCCCATGTAGTCGCCGCCACTGCGATAACGGTTGATCAACACGCTGTTGAACGGCGCACCGCAGGCCGATTCCAGCCCGGGCAGCAGCGCGTGAATGGCTGGGTGCCACGGCTCGGGCTCAAACGTGGTCCCGGAGTAGCGGTAGCGCACACCGGGCTCGCCCATCCAACAGCTCAAGCGCGGCGAATCCACCCAGCGGCCGAACATGCGAATGCGATGCACCGTCCACGGCACCTCATCGCGCAGCAGGTTCAAAAGCGAGTGGGCCGCATCCGCCACCAGCCAACCGGACATCAGCGCCACACGTTCATTCCACGGTGCGCGGGAAAGCGCCGGTTCACCGCCGAGCAAATCGCACGCATTGCTCACAGTGCGCTACCCAGCGCCGCCTGCCGCATGCGCCGGGCGCTTTCATACAGCGCCACATCGCGCGCGTTGCACTCGGTGATGAGCGCATGCATGGCCTCAGTCACGCCCACGCTCTCCGCATCCGACGCATTCTCATGCGCCACGGGCAGCGCCTGCCCCTGCAAATAGCGGTGAGAAAACCGCTGCACGTCCTCGGCGTAGTGCTCGGCCAGACCCACAAACGCGAAGCGCGAAAGGCCAAAGCCCCACAAGTACTCGGCCACGGTGTTCTGGTAATGCGGCAAGCGCACAAAGTCTTCCAAACTCAGGCCCGGCCTAAGGCCCTGTGACGCATGTGAGGCATCGCCTGCTGCCATGTCGCGCAGGTAATGCCGGTAACGCGAGATCACGCGCTCCACGGGGTGCCTCAGCCAGATCGCAAACTCCGTATGGCGCACCCAGCGGTACTTCAGGGGCAAAAAATGGCCGTAAACGCATCCTGCGGGCAGCGTGCGCCCCGCGCAGACCACGCCGTGGTGCAGAGCCGCCCTTCGACGCGCCCACGGACTCTGCGTCAGCGGCCGGTCGGCGTAGTCCAAGCGCAGCGTGTCGCCAAAGCCCGCCTGGAGTGCCAGTCGAAAACTGGTACCCGCCGTTTTCGGCACATGCACCGCAATCAGCGTTCTGGGCGCTGTCACGGGCGCGTCCAGTCGTCCAGGCTGCGCGCCGAGCTCCAGCGGGCACAGGCATCACGCAGGCGCCAACGCAGCAGCAGGCGACCCGGCGACCACGCCGGCGGCGGCACATAGGCGCCCGCAAACACGCGCGGGAAATCAGCGCTGCCGTGCTCTACGGGCGGCACACCCAGAAAGTGCAAGACTCGATCCACTGTTTTTGCTGGAAACGCAGCCAAAGCATCAGCGCTCAGCAGCAGAATCTGCGCATCCGAAAAGTGTTGGCGCAAAGCACGCAGCTGCGGCGCGTAATCGCTGCGCGCGGCATAACTGGCCCAGCGCAAGGGCGAGTCCAAACGCCAGTCTCCATGCGCTTCGCGCAGGCGCCGTGGTTCGGCCAGCACAGCGCGCCATAAAGAACACATCTCCACACCGCGACTGCGCTCCATCTGCCACTGCGAAATGGCACGCGCCACCGGCTCGCGCAGCAAAAGCACCCACTTCATTTGCGGGTTGTAGCGCGCTACCCGTGCAACGAACGCAGCCTCGAAGATGGTGATGGGCGTTGCATCACCGCGCAGCACATTTGCAGCGGGCAGCCCGCTGTACTGCGCATCAAAGCGCGCATCGATGGCTTCCACGCTGGCGTTTTCGTCGTAATCCGGCGCGTCGAACACATGCGCTTCTTTTGCTTCTGGCAACTGCAGCGAAGGCACGCGCGCGAGATAAGCGGCCAACGCACTGGTGCCGGCCTTTTGCACGCCGCCCAGCATGAATTCCACGTGCGCCACTCAAGCCTCTCCCTGAGCAGCCACATCGACCTGCATCGGCAGCGGGAAAAGCCCCGTAAAGCGTTCCCGGCTGTCGTCCACCACCTCAAAGCTGGGCACGCCTTCCTGCCGCGCCAGTACCACGTGCTGGTGCACATCGGCCGAATCCAAAAGCCGCAGGCGGCAGCGATAGACGCCCTGCTGCAGCTGCGCATCAAACGCGATGAATACGTTTACAAGTCCATCGCTTTGCGCGTGCGGCAATCGAATACGCCGGCCGGAAAGCTGCAGGCCGCGCGCGTCCATCAGGTCAAAAATCAGCAGCGGGTTGGCCACATCGGGGTCCACGCGCACCGCCAAGCGCACTTCGGCGCGCTCGCCGCAGCGCAAAGCCACATGCGGCGCACCATTGATGCTCGCCGCTTCCACGGCCATGCGCGCCGTGGCAAAGCCGTCGTCAGTGCGCTGCAGGGC
>JAIXVL010000218.1 GCA_027483045.1 Lysobacteraceae bacterium | reverse complement strand
CGACTACAAGGCACCGGAAGACCTCGAAGACCGCCTGATCCTGCCGCTGGTCAACGAAGCGGTGAGTTGCCTCGCCGACGGCACCGTGGCCGACGCCGACCTGCTGGATGCCGGCGTCATCTTCGGCACCGGCTTTGCGCCATTCCGCGGCGGCCCCATCGCACACGCACGCGCCGAAGGTCCTGCCAAGCTGAAGGCCAAGCTCGAGGCCTTGGCCGCCAAGCACGGCGACCGCTTCAAGCCGCGCCCCGGTTGGGATGCGCTTTGACGCGACAAACAGGTGAAATCGGCGCGAGCTACTCTGCACCAATGCGTTGACACACTCGGAGGCCGCATCGACCATGCGGCCTTCGCTCTTTTCCAAGGGAATGCCCCATGCGCCTGATGATCTCCGCGATTGCCTTTGCCCTGTTGCTCGCCGGCTGCGGCGGCAACTCCGATGCACCGCCGCCCGAAGGCAACAAGCCCGATCCTCAGGTCAAGCGCCAGGTCAACGTGTACAACTGGTCGGACTACATCACGCCCGAAACTTTGGAGCGCTTCACGCGCGAGACCGGGATCGAAGTCGTTTACGACGTGTACGCCGACAACGAAACGCTCGATGCCAAGCTTGTAGCTGGCCAAAGCGGCTATGACGTGATCTTCCCCTCGGCACCGTTTGCCCAGCAGCACATTCTGAACAACCTCTACGCCTCGCTTGATCGCACGCTGCTCACCAACATGGGCAACATGGACCCGGCATTGATGTTCGGATTGGAGGCCGCCGATCCCGGCAACGTGCATCTTATTCCGTACATGTGGGGCACGACGGGCATTGGCTACAACGTGCAGAAGGTGCGCGAAGTCTTGGGCCCCAATGCATCGCTTGATAGCTGGGCGATGATTTTCGACCCCGCGATCAGCAACAAATTGGCGACCTGCGGGATTGCCATTCTGGATGATCAGCAGGAGGCGTTTTCCGCCGCCTTGTTCTACAAGGGCCGCGACCCGAACGGCATGGGGAATGGCGAGGTTGAACTGGTGCAGGAAACGTATGCCCCGATTCGAAAGAACATCCGCTACTTCAACTCCAGCCGCTATATCGACGATCTCGCCAACGGCGAAATCTGCGTGGCCCTGGGCTACAACGGCGATGTGCTGCAGGCACGCGACCGCGCCGCCGAAGCAGGCAGTGGCGTGGAAATCGGATACGTGATTCCGAAGGAAGGCGCGATTCGCTGGATGGACGCCATGGCGATTCCTGCCGATGCACCGCACAAAGCCGAAGCTCATGAGTTCATCAACTTCTTGATGAAGCCCGATGTGATCGCGCCGATCACCGAGTTCGTGTCCTATGCCTCGGCCAATGCGGCCGCTAAGCCACTGGTGGCCGAAGAACTGCGCAACGACCCTGCGGTGTATCCGCCCGATGAGGTCCTGACCAAGCTGGTCGACACGCGCAAGTTGCCGCTCGAGGAAAACGACGTGCGCCAGCGCGCTTGGACCAGCATCAAGAGCGGCAACTGAACCCATGAGCGTTCCAGCACGCCGCCAAGTCCAGTTCGATCCCTGGCAAGACCCCAATGCGGAGCCCATTCTCCGCATTGAAGGAATCACCAAGACCTTCGGAAAAACCTACGCGGTCGATGACGTTTCGCTCGACATCTATCGCGGCGAGTTCTTCTCGCTGCTGGGCGGATCGGGCTGCGGCAAAAGCACGCTGCTGCGCATCTTGGGCGGATTCGAGGAGCCGGATCGCGGGCGCGTTCTGATTGACGGCACCGATGTCACGCATCTGCCGCCCTACGAGCGGCCCGTGAACATGATGTTCCAGAGCTATGCGCTGTTTCCGCACATGACCGTGGAGCAAAACATCGCCTTCGGCCTGAAGCAGGATCGCATGGGCGCCAGCGAGATTAGTGATCGTGTGGCCGCCATGCTCGATCTGGTGAAGATGGGCCAACTGGGGCGGCGCAAACCGGACCAACTCTCCGGCGGGCAGCGCCAACGCGTGGCCTTGGCGCGCGCCTTAGCGAAGCAGCCGAAATTGTTGCTTCTGGATGAGCCGCTGGGTGCGCTCGACAAAAAGCTGCGCGAGCACACGCAGTTTGAGCTGGTGAACATTCAAGACCGTACTGGCACTACCTTCGTCATGGTGACCCACGACCAAGAAGAGGCGATGACGATGTCGTCGCGCGTGGCGGTCATGGATGCAGGGCGCATCGTTCAAGTTTCCACACCATCCAATCTTTACGAGTACCCGAACTCGAGCTTCGTCGCAGAGTTCATCGGCGCGGTGAACATGCTGCGCGGTACGGTGGTGGAGCAAGAAAGTGAACGCGTACTCGTGCATTGCCACGACTTCGCTTTCGATGTGTGGGCGCGCTATGCGGAGCCCATTCCCGTGGGCACCGATGTTCAAGTGGCGGTGCGTCCGGAAAAAATCGACGTCACGGATACCGAGCCACAAGGCATCGACAATGTCGTGCGTGGTCGCGTGGTCGAGATCGCATACTTGGGCGATGTCTCGATTTACCACGTGCAGACCGACGATGGCTTTGTTCTGCGCGTGCAAGAAACGCATGCCCAGCGCAGTGCGGACCCGCACTACAACTGGGGCGATGTGCTCTATCTCGTGTGGCATGCACGCGATGCCATCATGCTCACTGCCTGACCGATGAACCCGAAGCACGCCAACTCGCCGTGGTGGGACCTCTGGTTCCAAGTCGTGGTCGGATTGTTCCGACAGATCGGCAGTTTGGGCCGCGAACTTCGTGGCAGCCGTGGCCGCTACGTCGTCATCGCCATCCCTATGGCTTGGCTGCTGGCCTTCTTCCTGATGCCACTGTTGGTGGTGCTGAAGATCAGCTTCGCTCAACGCACCGGTGGCGTCCCGCCTTATTCCGACCTCATCGCGATCGGCGAGCAAGGCTTGGTGCAAGTCAATCTGAGCTTCGCTGGCTACTTTCGCCTTGTCGCCGACCCCCTGTATGTCGAGAGCTATTTGAACTCGCTGCAGTTCGCGAGCGTCTCGACTTTGGCGTGCCTGCTTCTGGGTTATCCCATCGCGTACGGCATTGCGCGAGCAACGCCGGGCTGGCGCCTGTTTTTGCTCACCCTGGTGGTAATGCCGTTTTGGACCAGCTCTTTGCTGCGGACTTATGCGCTCACTGGATTGCTTCGCGACAACGGCTTGGTCAATCAGCTTCTGATGGGGCTTGGATTGGTCGACGCACCACTGCGGCTCATCGATACCTCGTTTGCGGTGTATGTGGGCATTACTTACAACTATCTGCCCTTCATGATTCTGCCGCTGGTCGCGACCCTCATGCGGCTGGACTTCACTTTGCTTCAGGCCGCAGCCGACTTAGGCGCGAAGCCTTGGCGCGCTTTCCTTTCGGTCACGCTGCCGCTTTCGCTTCCAGGAATCATTGCCGGGTCTTTGCTGGTGTTTATCCCTGCAGTTGGTGAATACGTCATTCCTGCGTTGCTGGGCGGGCCTGAAGCCCTCTCCATCGGCTCGCGCATCTGGGACGACTTCTTCAATGCGCGCAACTATCCGTTGGCCGCAGCGGTGGCCGTCGCCATGCTCTTGCTCATCGTGAT
>JAIXVL010000172.1 GCA_027483045.1 Lysobacteraceae bacterium | reverse complement strand
TCCGTGTTCGATGGCGATGCGTTGTTGCGTCCTGGTGGCGCGACACCGCCGACCTACCTTGCCCAGTGCGCCGCATTGAGCGAGCGCGGGTTGATTTCCGGCAAAGGCAGCGCCGCGCAGGCCCAGAGCGCTCTGCAAGTTCTGCAGAAGGCCGGTTGGACCGATGAAGCCCTGCGTGCTGGCGCGCTGAGCGTGAACTTCGATCTATGGCGCGCCGTGGGCGCGGGCTATGCCTCGGCCTACTTGCGCACCGATGCGCTGAACATGCCCTTCGGTTACCGCTACGCCGCTCGCGATGCGCTCGGCAAGCCAAGCACCGCAACACCTGCAGAAGCCGCGCTGTGGTGGAGCGACACCTCCGGCATTCCACCGGGTGGTGGTGTGGCGCTGCTCGATCCTCCCGGAGAAAACGGTCGGCTCGACGGAGTGCTCGCACTTCAAGCCCTCGCCACTGACGCGACGGCCACACGCCTTCGTGACGCCATCGCCGCCACCGAGGCCGCGCCGCCGCGCAGCACGCTACCGATTCTCTTGCTACACGGTGTGGATGACGGCTTGGTGCCTGAGTTCACCACCAGTGCACCGTTTGCACGCTGGGCCAAAGCGCAAGGCGCACAACTATCGTATTGGCGCATTCAGCACGCACAGCACTTCGATGCGTTTCTGGGTTTGCCCGGTCTATCGAACCGCTATCTGCCTCTGATGCCCTACGCCTATGCCGCCCTCGACGCGATGTGGGTGCGTCTGCGCGAAGGTGCGGCGCTGCCGGGTGATCGCGAGATCACGCCGATGCCACGCACGGTGGTTGAAGGCGCGGTCACGCCACTCAAGAAAGAGAACCTCGGGCTGTAAAAGACAAAGCGAGCGCAGCTTCCTGCGCCCGCTTCGTTCTGCACTGAACCGCACTTAGGCTTTGTTGAACACCAAGGTGCCGCCGTTGCTGGTGATGTTCAGCGTGTCACCGGCCGAGAACTCACCGCCCAGAATTTTCTGCGCCAAGGGGTTCTCGATCTGCTGCTGAATCGCACGCTTCAGCGGGCGCGCACCGTACACCGGGTCAAACCCGATGTTGCCCAACACTTCCAGCGCCGCATCGTCGATGTGGAACTTGATCTGCCGCTCGGCCAAACGCTTGCCCAGATACGCCGTTTGAATGCGCGCAATCTCGCGAATGTGCGCCTTGCCCAGCGGATGGAACACCACGATTTCGTCCAAGCGGTTGATGAACTCCGGACGGAAGTGCGCCTGCACCACGCCCATCACCGAGGCCTTCATCTGCACATAGGCCGAGTCCCCTTCACCACTCAACTCTTGGATGTATTGGCTGCCCAAGTTGGAGGTCATCACGATGACGGTGTTGCGGAAGTCCACCGTGCGGCCCTGCCCGTCGGTCAGGCGGCCATCGTCCAACACCTGCAGCAGCACATTGAACACATCCGAATGCGCCTTCTCCACTTCATCCAGCAGGATGACGCTGTACGGGCGACGGCGAACCGCTTCGGTCAGATAGCCACCTTCCTCATAGCCCACATAGCCCGGAGGCGCGCCGATCAAGCGCGCCACGCTGTGCTTCTCCATGAACTCGCTCATGTCGATGCGCACCATGGCTTCTTCGGTGTCGAACATGAAGCTGGCCAGCGCCTTGCACAACTCGGTCTTGCCCACGCCGGTGGGGCCGAGGAACAAGAAGCTGCCGTTCGGGCGATTGGGATCAGACAGTCCTGCGCGTGAACGACGAATCGCATCGGAAACGGCCTTCACCGCCTCGCGCTGACCCACCACGCGCGCAGCCAAGACGTCTTCCATGCGCAGCAGCTTTTCGCGCTCGCCTTCCAGCATCTTGCTCACCGGAATGCCGGTCCAACGCGACACCACTTCGGCAATTTCTTCCGCCGTCACTTTGTCCTGCAGCAAGGTGAAACCCTTGGTCTCTGCCGCATGGGCATCGGCCAATTGCTTCTCGAGCTGCGGCAACTTGCCGTACTGAATTTCAGACGCGCGCGCCAAATCCTGGCGGCGATGCGCCGCTTCCAATTCAGTCTTGAACTGCTCGATCTGCTCTTTCAGTTTGCTGGTGCCGGACACCGCCGCCTTCTCAGCTTTCCACACTTCTTCCAGATCGCTGAAGGTCTTGCCGAGCGTCGCAATCTCAGCTTCCAGATCGGACAAACGCTGCTTGCTCTCGTCGTCTTTTTCTTTCTTGAGCGCTTCGCGCTGAATCTTCAGCTGGATCAGGCGCCGCTCCATGCGGTCCATTTCTTCCGGCTTGGAATCGATCTCCATGCGAATGCGTGAGGCCGCTTCGTCCATCAAGTCAATGGCCTTGTCGGGCAACTGGCGATCGGCGATGTAACGGTTCGACAAAGTCGCCGCCGCCACGATGGCCGGGTCGGTGATTTCCACCCCGTGGTGCACGGCATAACGCTCCTTCAATCCGCGAAGGATGGCGATGGTGTCTTCCACGCTCGGTTCGCCCACAAACACTTTCTGGAAGCGGCGCTCCAGCGCAGCGTCCTTCTCCACGTACTTGCGGTACTCGTCGAGCGTCGTGGCGCCGATGCAGTGCAGCTCGCCGCGCGCCAATGCGGGCTTCAGCATATTGCCGGCATACATCGAACCTTCGGCCTTACCAGCGCCGACCATGGTGTGCAGCTCGTCGATGAACAGAATGACGTTGCCTTCCTGCTTCGACAGATCGTTCAAGACTGCCTTCAAGCGCTCTTCAAACTCGCCGCGAAACTTGGCGCCCGCAATCAAGGCACCCATATCGAGCGACAGCACGCGACGGCCGCGCAAGCCTTCGGGCACTTCGCCATTGACGATGCGTTGCGCCAAGCCTTCAACAATCGCGGTCTTGCCCACGCCGGGCTCACCAATCAGCACCGGATTGTTTTTCGTGCGCCGCTGCAGCACTTGAATGGTGCGGCGAATCTCTTCATCGCGGCCAATCACAGGATCGAGCTTGCTCTTCTCAGCGCGCTCGGTCAGGTCGATGCAGTACTTCTCCAGCGCTTGGCGCTGCTCTTCCGCGTTCTCGCTCTGCACTTTTTCACCCCCGCGCATCTTTTGGATGGCCGCCTCGAGTGTGCTCTTGTTGAGTCCCGACGAGGTCAGCAGCTTGCCGGTTTCGCCGTTGTCTTCCACGCAAGCGAGCAGAAACAGTTCGCTGGCAATGAAGGCATCGCCGCGCTGGCTGGCCAACTTGTCGGTCACGTTCAGCAAGCGCGCCAGCTCGTTGCCCAAGTTCACTTGGCCCGCTTGGCCAGTCACCTTGGGCAGCTTCTCGATGGCTTCGCCCAGCCTTTCGCGCAGCAGCACCAAGTTGCCGCCGGCCTGCGAGACCAAGGGGCGTGTGCCACTGCCCTGCTGGTCCAGAAGCGCAATCAGCAAATGCGCGGGCTCGATAAGGTTGTGATCGCGCACCAAGGCCATGGACTGTGCGTCCTGCAAGGCTTGCGCGAAGCGAGAGGTCAGTTTGTCCATCCGCATGGGGCATCTCCGAAAGGGGCGGCGGCCCACGGAACGGGGCCGCGATACCCTCTAGATGCGGATGATGCTGAGGTGATTCAAGGGGCGGGAAGAACTGCCTCCAGCCCGCCCAGCTTGCGGGGGGCCACTACAGCGCTTGCAGACTCTTCTTGGCTTCTTCGTTCTTCGGATCCAAGCGCAGCGCCGTGTTGAAAGCCGTTCGCGCGGCGTCTGTCATCCCTTTCTTCGCTTTGATCTGGCCCAGACGCCACCACGCACTCGTCGGCGGCGGATCGTTCTCCGCATACACCACAGAGCCGCTCAAGTAGCGCTCGAGTGCAGACAAACCCTCATCCAAAAACTTGCCGCTCACCGCGGCCAAGCGACCGATTTGGTAGTGCGGTGAACCGGCCTCAGGCTGCTCTTCTGCCCATTTTCGGAAGAAGGCATGCGCCTCATCCCATTTCTCGAGGCCCTGTAGATTCAGCCCAATGGCGAGGCGTGTGTTCGGGTCATCGGCGCGCACCGCAGCCATCGCAGCGCGGAGCGAGGCTTCCGCCGCCGCCGCGTCTTTGTTGAAGCGGTCGATGTTCAATTGCGCCAAGTGCCCGCGAGCCACATTGCGACGCGCGATTTCCGTCACTTGAGCTTTCGCCTTGTCCATACCACCACCGACGGCAGCAGGCGCCTGCAAGTAGAACGAAATCAGCGCCACACGTGCATCAAGCAGATTAGGGTCCAAGCGCACCGCCGCTTCGAAGGCATCGCGCAGGTCCGGCGCCATGGCCATCTGGCGCAGCACGTTCACCTGCCCGATGCGGGCACCCAGCGCATTGCCCAACCAGAACTGCGCCTGTGCGTTGTTCGCATCGCGCTCAACTGATTCTTCAGCGCTGTCGATGGCGTCATCAAACTTGCCGGCCTGCATCTGCGCGCGCGTGAGCAATACCCATGCCGCAGCACTTCCGTCTTGCGCTTCGGTCAATGCCTCGGCCTGCACTAAGGCTTGGGGGTCACGCTTCTTCAACAAAGCCTCCACCTCAGCCGGAGTCGCCGCAAACACCGGCGAGGCAAGAGCGACGGAGAGGGCCAAGACCAACAGACGGCGCAGAGGCATAGCGGTATTCCATGCAAGAGGGGCCGGCACAGCATCACTGATGCCGAGCGGCCCCGTCTCCCTGCCGAAGGTCATCCGACCTGCAGCTGTTCAGCTTTCGCTTGGCTCAGAAGCTGAGCGCCCAGCGGTCGATCAAACCGGAGTTTCCGGTCACTTGGTCCGTGACGCGCAGAGTCCACGTGCCATTGGCCATACGACCGGGCGCGGTGAGCATGTAGCGCGCGTTGAGGTTGGCGGTGGCGCCACCCGCTCGGTTGTGCAGCAGTACCGTCATGCCATCGGGACCCACCAGTTCCACCTTCAGCTCACCGATGGCGGGATGACGCAAGGCCACATCAATCGTCACGGCGGAAGAAAGCGTGGCTGCACGACCGGAGACGTTGATGAGGCTGTTCACTGCCACATTGTCACGCGTCGCCACATCGGTTTCGTTAGCAAACGTCGCGGGTGCTGGCGCCGTGCTCGGCACGTTGTAGCTGATGCGCAAGGTCGCTCCGCTGTATGCAGCCGTGCCGCGCACCAGAACATTGTGCGTTGCAGCCTGCGGCGTGGCGAAGCTGCACAACTCGACGTTGGTCGCACTGACGCTGCGGCAGATCGCCGTTGTCGCGCTCGGCAACGTACCGACGCCAACGAACAAGTCCAAGTTACCGGTGCCGCCGAGGGTTTCGATGCGCAGATCACGCGCACCGGTGGGAATCGCCATCGCGACACGCAATTCGCTGCCTGCACCGCCAGCCAAGTTCAAGAACGTCTGGGTGAAGCTTGTGCCCGGCTGCGGTTGGGGTTGCGGCTGCGGCTGCGGCTGCGGTTGAGGCTGTGGTTGCGGTTGAGGCTGCGGTGTCGGCGTGGTTCCACCGGCCGCCTGCACTGCGGAAAGCGCACTCAAGATTCCGGTGCCGCAGCCCGAGCAGCCCACCGCCGAGGCATAAGTGCTGCGCTTCAACAGGGCTTCTTGGTCAGCCACGGTGAGCGGCGTCAGACGGAGCGCCGTGCGGCGCGCTTGCACCAGAGCTAAGGTGCCGGCCACGAACGGTGCCGCCATCGACGTGCCGCTGTAGCTGGCATAGCTTTCTGCACCGGGCACCTGCGTGCCGGCATTGGCCGTTGAAAGAATGCCCACACCGGGTGCGGCCACATCCACCACCGCACCAAAGTTAGAGAAGCTGGCGCGCGCACTGTTGTTGCCCACGGCGGCCACGGTGATCACGCCCGCGCAATTCGCCGGGGTGAATCCACCCGCATCGGCGCTGCTGTTGCCTGCGGCGACGACCACCGGCACACCGCGCGAAGCAGCGCTGTTGATCGCGGCTTGCATAGCACTACCGCATGCGCCGGGACCGCCCAAAGAAAGGTTCAGCACATCGGCCGCAGCCGCCGCACTCAGCGTGGGCACACCAGCCACCGCGCCGCCCGAGGCCCAAATCACTGCATCGGCGATGTCCGAAGTGCTACCGCCGCCGCGACCCAAAACACGCACCGGCAAGATGCGCGAGTTAAAGGCCAAACCCGCAACACCCGCTGCATTGTTGGCGCGCGCCGCAGCAATGCCGGCCACATGGGTGCCGTGCCAGCTGGAGTTTTGGCCGTTCGCAAAATCACCCGGATCGGTCGCGTTGGCATCACGCCCGTCGCCGTCACCCGCCGTGGTCACATTGCTCACGAAGTCGTAGCCACCCGACACGTTCGCCGCCAAGTCGCTGTGCGCGGCAATGCCGGTATCCAGAATGCCGATCACGACACCGGTGCCCGTAGAAAGATCCCACGCCTGCGTGGCACGCAAACCGGCGTCAGCATCGGTGAACGCCCACTGCTCCGCGAAACGCGTGTCGTTCGGCGTGAGGGTCGCTTTCAGCACGTAATCGAACTCGACATGCGCCACACCGGGCAGGGCCGCCATCGCCGCGCGCGCGGCTTCGGCCTCTGCACCGCTGAGAAGGCGATTGGCACGAACCACGTCGGAGCCCAACGCCATGCGACGCGAGTAGTTCAAGCGGGCCGGCATGCCCGAGCGCTTAGCGAAAGTGGCGCCGATGGCGACACGTTCACCTGCATCGGCCAGTTGGCGTGCGGCCAAGCGCGCATCACGCGCCTCTGGCGTTCCCGCGCGGTAGCTCACGATCAAGCCGGTAACTTCCGGTGCGGGAGCCGCCGCATTGGCCATGCCCGACGCGATAGCTAAACCGAGCGTGGCAAGAGCAAGTGGCTTTGCATGGCGCAATGACATGGCGAATCTCCGCATTTGGTGCGGCGATTCAGCGCCTTGCAACGCCAGTCAGCGATTAAACGAATGTCAACTGTGGCTGCAGTCCACATTTCCGGGCCAATCCATGACGAGCGTCTCGCAATTAGTGCGATGGGAAGCGCATCTAAAGTGCGATGCAGCACGCGCAGTGCGTGAGCGGTCCAAGCTGATGCGCCGCAGCATCGGTTACGCGCGCCAGATCAGACTGGCCATGCGACCCGTGCGCGCATCACGACGGTGCGAGAAAAAATGCTGAGGCTCACTGATGGTGCAGCGCTCGCCGCCATGAATCCGGGAAATTCCCAAGGCCGCCAATCGCTGCCTGGCCAGTGCATACAAATCGACCCGCCAATGGCCAGCGCGTGTGGGCACAAAGGCAGCGCCCGCCGCCTGATCATGGGCCACAAATGCAGCGCGAACTTCGTCGCCCACTTCATACGCCAAGGGGCCAGCCGCAGGACCGAGCCACGCGTTCAACTGCGTTCCGGCAACTCTCATCGCTGCAGCCGTTGTTTCGATCACACCCGCCGCCAACCCACGCCAGCCCGCGTGTGCGGCACCGAGTACCGCACCGTCGTTCGACCACAACAGCACCGGCAGGCAATCGGCATGCAGCACCGCCAAGACCACGCCCGCCCGCCGCGTTACAACGGCATCGGCTTCAGGCGTTGCTGATCCACGTGGTGCATCCGCATCACACACGTCAATGCCATGCACCTGCTGCAGCCACACGGGCTCTGAAGGCAAGGCCAAGGCGGCACGCAAAGCAGCGCGATTGGCCAACACATGCTCGTGCGCATCGCCGTCAGCAGCCCGGTAGTTGCCGAGGTTCAACTCATCAAACGGCGCAGGCGACGACCCCAATCCGTGCCGCAGCGTGCTAACGGCCTGCACGCCCTGCGGAAGAATCGCCGCATCAGCGCGCAGAAAAAAACTCACCGTTTGTCTCGCGCCGTGGCTTCGGCCGTGTCTTCGCGCAACTGCACCAACAAGCGCTTCATGTCTTCGGGCATGGTGCTTTCGAAAGTCAGCGTCTCACCACTCAGCGGATGCACGAAGGCCAAGGTTTCGGCGTGCAGCGCCTGACGCTTGAACACACGCAAACCTTCGGAGAGCGCCTCGGTCGCGCCGCGCGGAATGCGCAGAGAGCCGCCGTACAAGGGGTCGCCCACCAAGGGGTGACGCACATGCGCCATGTGTACGCGAATCTGGTGCGTGCGCCCGGTTTCCAAACGGCATTCCACCAAAGTGTGCGAACGGAAGCGTTCACGCACGCGGTAATGCGTGACGGCCTCGCGGCCGTTTTCCACCACGGCCTGACGAATGCGATCGCTGGGGTGTCGGCCCATCGGGGCATCCACCGTACCGCCCGCCACCATGCTGCCTGCCACCACGGCTAGGTACTGCCGCTTCACCGTACGGCCCGACAGCTGCTCCACCAGTGAGGCATGGGCGCGCAGGCTGCGCGCCACCACCATCAAGCCCGACGTGTCTTTGTCCAAGCGGTGCACGATGCCGGCGCGCGGCAGTTCGGCCATCTTGGGGTCGAAGTGCAGCAGGGCATTCACCAACGTGCCCCGCGGGTTGCCTGCTCCGGGGTGGACGACCAAGCCCGCCGGCTTGTTCACCACCATCACGTCCTCGTCGGCGTGGCGGATGTCCAGGGCGATGTCTTCGGGCTCGGCATGGGTCTCGATGCTGGGGGTGACCCAGACCGCCACCGTCTCGCCCCCGCGCAGCATTTGCTTGGGTTTGGCCTCGGCGCCGTCCAGCAGGGCCTCGCCCTTCTTGATCCATTCGGTCAGGCGTGAACGCGAGAAATCGGGGAACAGCTCGGCCAGCACCTGGTCGAAGCGCCTCCCGGCCTGTTCCAGCGGCACCACCGTTTCGAGCAATTCGCGCTCGTCTTCGGCTTCGGGCCGCTCTACGTCAGGGTTGCTCATGGGGTGGTTTCGACTCGGTCGGGGTTCAGGGGATTCCGCTATTATCGCGTCTTCCGTTCTCTTCGGTGCCCGCTCCGTGTCGTTCAAGTCGTCCGCACGCACCCTTTCACGCCTTGCGCTGATCCCTCTCCTCGCCCTCAGCCTGAGTGGCTGCCAGACCGTGAAGGGCTGGTTCGGTAAGGATGAGCCCGAAACCGAAACCCTGCCGGTCGAGGCGCTGTACCAAGAAGCGCGTGATTCGCGCGATGGTGGCAACTACTCGCGCGCCGAGACCTATTACACGCGCTTGATTGGCCGCTTCCCCTTCGGCCCGTACACCGAGCAGTCGCAGCTGGATCTGGCCTACGCCCAGTACAAGCAGGGCAAGCACGAAGACGCCACATCCACGCTCGACCGCTTCATCCGCACCTACCCCACGCACCCGGCCATTGATTACGCGTACTACCTGCGCGCACTGAATGGTTTCGACCGCGACAGCTTCTTCCTGCAGCGCGTGGCGCGTGCCGACATGTCGTCGCGTGACCTGAGCAAGGTGCAGGCCAGCTTCGAATCCTTCGCCGAGCTGCTGCGCCGCTATCCGGCCAGCCGCTATGCCGGCGATTCGCGCCAGCGCATGGTGTATCTGCGCAACTTCCTGGCGCGCCACGAGATCAACACCGGCCTGTACTACTACCGCCGCGAGGCCTTCGTGTCCTCGATCAACCGCGCGAAGTACCTGCTGGAAACCTACCCGCAGAGCGAGTTCGAAGCCGATGCCGTGGCCTTGTTGGCCGCGTCGTATACCGAGCTTGGCCAAGACACGCTGGCCGCTGATTCCAAGCGCGTGCTGGAAATGAACTACCCGCAGCACCCCTACCTGCAGGGCGACTGGCCCAAGGGCAACAATCTTTGGGGCCAGCTCAACCCCTTCGGTGGCGGACGCTAAGCGTCTCGCTCACTGTGCCAACAGGCCGCCTTCGGGCGGCCTTGTTGTTTCTGGGCTCGGGAAATCGGTGGCTCAGTTCTTCCAGCCGTTGGTGATCGGGTAGCGGCGCTCGCGGCCGAACGCGCGGCGCGAGAGCTTCGGCCCGGGCGCGGCCTGGCGGCGCTTCCATTCGCTGATGCGCACCAAACGCAGCACCTGATCCACCGCGGCTTCGGGGAACCCACGCGCAAGAAGCGCGTCACGGCCCTCGCGGCCCTCGATATGCGCTTCAAGAATGGCATCGAGCAGCGCGTAAGGCGGCAGGGAATCCTGATCGGTCTGGTTCTCGCGCAACTCAGCAGAGGGCGGCCGTGTGATCACTTCTTCAGGAATCGCTGCAGGCGCACCCGGCGCTTGCTGCGCATTGCGCCAGCGCGACAGCGCAAACACGTCCATCTTGTAGAGGTCTTTCAGCGGGGCATAACCGCCGCACATATCGCCGTAAATGGTGGCGTAGCCGACGGCGTACTCGCTCTTGTTGCCAGTGGTCAGCAACAAGCCGCCCTTCTTGTTGGCCAAAGCCATCATCAGGGCGCCGCGACAGCGCGACTGCAGGTTTTCTTCGGCCACATCTGGCGGCAGCCCTTCGAACAAGGGCGCCAAAGCCTCAAGAAACCCATTGAACGGCAACTCAATCGCTACCGTTTCCAGACGCACGCCCAGGGCCCGTGCCTGCTCGTCAGCCAGATCGTTCGACAAGCCGGAGGTGTAGCGCGAAGGCAAGCGCACCGCGGTCACGTTCTGCGCACCTAGTGCATCCACCGCCATCGCCAGCGTCAGCGCTGAATCAATGCCGCCGGAAAGTCCCAGCCAAACGGTCTTGAATCCGTTTTTGCCGCAGTAATCGCGCAAACCGCGCACGGTTGCGCGATAGGCCAAAGACTCGCGCGACTCATCGGTTTCTTCAGCCCACTGCACGCGAGTAAACCGCCCGCTCGCAACATCGAAATCAGTGACCAGCCAGTGGTCCTCGAACGCGCGGGCTGCGGGATGAAGGCGGCCGTCGGCATCGGCCAGCACCGAAGCACCATCGAACACCAATTCGTCCTGCCCACCCACCAAGTTCAGATACGCGATGGCAACACCCGACTCAGAGACACGCTTCGTTAGCAGCGCATCGCGATCGGCCAATTTGTCGCGCTCGAACGGCGACGCATTCGGCACCACCACCAACTGCGCACCGGCCAAACGCGTGCTCGCGAGCGGCTCGGAATGCCACAGGTCTTCGCAAACGATCAGGCCCAAGGGCACACCGGCCACTTCAAACACCACATCCTCGTGTCCTGGCGCGAAATGGCGGCGCTCATCGAATACCGCGTAGTTGGGCAGTTTGCGTTTGCGGTACGTGGTCTCCACGCGGCCATCGCGCAACACGCTTGTCGAATTGAACACCACGCCGCCCACGGCCTCGGGCCAACCGACCACCGCTGCGATGCCCGTGCAGGCCTCGGCCACGCGCTCGAGCTGCGCAGCGCACTCGGCGAGGAATCCGGGGCGCTCCAGCAAATCTTCCGGCGGATAGCCCGACAGCGTGAGCTCGGGAAACACGACGAGATCGGCGCGATGCACATCGCGGGCTTCGCACAGCAGCGCGATCACACGATCGGCGTTGGCGGAAACCGCGCCGACAGGGAAGTCGAATTGGGCCAGAGCGAGGCGCAAAGGCATGCGCGGCATTCCTTCTCGGAAAAACAAAGGCCGCACCTTGCGATGCGGCCTTCGGATTGTAGCCTTCGCCACCTACAGCGCCGCGTTCGCGGCGCAGCGGTGTGCGACTTACTTCTTCAGCAACTTCGCGATTGCAGCACCCAAGTCGCCCGGCGACTTCACGGTGACGACGCCAGCCTTCTCGAGCGCAGCGAACTTACCTTCCGCCGTGCCCTGACCGCCCGAAGCGATGGCGCCGGCATGGCCCATGCGCTTGCCCGGAGGGGCCGACGAACCGGCGATGAAGCCGACGACCGGCTTGGTCACGTACTCGCTGATGAACTCAGCGGCTTCTTCTTCGGCCGAACCACCGATCTCGCCGACCATGATGATGCCTTCGGTCTGCGGGTCGTCCTGGAACAGTTGCAGGGCGTCGATGAAGTTGGTGCCGTTGATCGGATCGCCACCGATGCCGATGCAGGTCGACTGGCCGAGGCCGGCGTCGGTGGTCTGCTTCACGGCTTCATACGTCAAGGTGCCCGAGCGCGACACGATGCCGACCTTGCCCGGCATGTGGATGTGGCCCGGCATGATGCCGATCTTGCACTCGCCGGGCGTGATCACGCCGGGGCAGTTCGGGCCGATCAGCACGACGTCGTCGCACTGCGCCAGCACGTGCTTCACGCGCAGCATGTCGAGCACCGGAATGCCTTCGGTGATGCACACGATGAGGCGAATGCCGGCGGCAGCCGCTTCGAGAATGGCGTCGGCCGCGAACGGCGGCGGCACGTAGATGACCGAGGCGTCAGCGCCGGTCTCATCGACCGCGTCCTGCACCGTGTTGAAAACCGGCAGACCGATGTGGGTGGTGCCGCCCTTGCCGGGCGTGACGCCGCCGACGACCTTGGTGCCGTAGTCGAGCATCTGCTCGGCGTGGAAGGTGCCCTGCTGGCCGGTGAAGCCCTGCACGATCACCTTGGTGTTCTTGTTAACGAGAACGCTCATGTTCGATTCCTTGGTGTCGTGATCAGGCAGCGGCGGCGACGGCTTTCTTCGCGCCGTCGTTGATGTCGTCAGCGGGCTGGATGGCCAATCCGGAGTTCGCCAGCAGTTCCTTGCCCTTCTCGACGTTGGTGCCTTCCAGACGCACGATCACCGGCACCTTGACGTCCACTTCCTTGACCGCGGCGATGATGCCTTCCGCGATCATGTCGCAGCGGACGATGCCGCCGAAGATGTTGACGAAGATCGCCTTGACCTTGTCCGAGCTCAGGATGAGCTTGAAGGCCTCGGTCACGCGCTCCTTGGTGGCGCCGCCGCCGACGTCGAGGAAGTTGGCCGGCGAGCCGCCGTTCAACTGGATGACGTCCATCGTGGCCATCGCGAGGCCTGCACCGTTGACGAGGCAACCGATGTTGCCGTCCATCGTCACGTAGTTGAGGTTGTACTTGACGGCCAGCACTTCGGCCTCGTCTTCCTGCGCGATGTCGCGCATGGCCGTGGTCTTCGGCTGGCGGAACTCGGCGTTGTCGTCCGAGTTCACCTTGCCGTCGAGCGCCACCAGGTCGCCGTGCGTGTTGATGGCGAGCGGGTTCAACTCGATGATCGACAAGTCGTACTTATTGAACAGGGTGAACAGGCCCAGCATGATTTTGGTGAGCTGGCCGCACTGCTTGGCGTTCAAGCCCATCGCGAAGCCGACCTGACGGCACTGGTAGGGCTGCAGGCCTTCCACGAAGTTCACGTGCACCGAGTGGATCAGTTCGGGCGTCTCGGCCGCGACCTTCTCGATTTCCACGCCGCCTTCAGCGGAGCAGATGAAGGTGATCGACTGCGTCGCGCGGTCCACCAGGGCCGAGATGTACAGCTCTTTCGCGATGTCCGAAGCCTCGGTCACCAGCACCACGTCGATCGGCAGCGCGCGGCCACCCGACTGGTAGGTTTCCATCTTGCGGCCCAGCAGGCCTGCGGCGGCTTCCTTCACGGCATCGAGGCTCTTGCAGAGCTTCACGCC